>JADQCC010000104.1 GCA_016278295.1 Roseovarius sp.
ACCACCATCATCAGCGGGTGGCGGTCGCCCGCCTGCCCCTCGGGGTTGGTGTCCGGGTCCCAGTTCGCCAGCCAGCGCCCGCCCTCGCCGCGCAACACCGTGTCGGTCAGCGCGAAGATGATCAGCGCCGCGATGCCCAGCACGATGATTTCGCCAAATGTATCAAAGCCACGGAAATCGACGAGGATCACGTTGACCACGTTCTTGCCGCCCGCGCCCTTGTAGGAATTGGCGAGATGGAAGGCCGAGATGCTCTCGAAAGAGAAATCCCTCATCAGGATCGCATAGCTCAGCCCGAACGCCGCCGCGCCGCCCGCCACCGCCAGGACACTGTCCCGCACCCGCCGCAGCGCGCCGCTCTCGACCGGGGTTTCGCGCGGCATGAAATTGAGCGCCAGAAGCAGCAGTATGATGGTCACCACCTCCACCGAGATCTGTGTCAGCGCCAGATCAGGGGCCGAGAAATAGACGAAGGCCAGCGACACCATCAGCCCGGCGATGCCCAACAGCACCAGCGCCGTGAACCGCGCGCGGTGATAGACCACGAGCAGCGCCGTCGCCACCATCAGCAACACCCAGCCCACCGCCGGAACCAGCGTCACCGGCAGCGGCGTCCGTGTGGGCGGCGCGATCCCGCCCTCGGACCAGGCGAACCACCCCGCCACCGGCACCACCACCGCGAACGCGGCGGCGTTGCGCATCAGACTGCCGTCATGCACCCCGTCGGTCAGCGCCGTGGCGGCGCGCGTCGCCGCGCGGGTGATCGCGTCGAACATCACCTTGGCCTCGGGGCGGGGGGCTGCGTTCCAGAGCGCGGCCAGCGGACGGTGCAGCGCCAACAGCACCACGGCCCCCAGGACCGCGATCACCGACATCCAGAAGGCGGGCACGAACCCGTGCCAGAGATATATCTTCACATGCGGCTCGGCCTGCGTGACCGCTTGCGCGCTCGCCTTGACCAGATCGCCCGCGAAGGTCATCGGCATCAGGCCGATCAGCACCACCAGCACCGTCAGAAAGGCCGGCGCGGCCCACATGCCGAACGGTGGATCATGCGGCTTGGCGGGGTAGTCGCTGCGCTCTTTGCCCAGAAAGACATGCGCGATATAGCGAAAGGAATAGGCCACCGAGAAGATTGCCCCGAGCGTCGCCACCGCTCCCATCATCCACTCCGGCCCGATCCATTGGGTCTCGGCGGCCTCCGACAGCATCATCTCCTTCGACAGGAACCCGTTGAACGGCGGGATACCCGCCATCGACAGCGCCGCGATGGTGGCGATGGTAAAAGTGATCGGCATCAGATGACGCAGCCCGCCCAGCCGCTTGATGTCGCGGGTATGCGCCTCGTGATCGACGATCCCCGCGGTCATGAAGAGCGCGGCCTTGAAGGTGGCGTGGTTGATGATGTGGAACACGGCCGCCACCGCGCCCGCCTTGGTGCCGAGGCCGAGCAGCAGGGTGATGAGGCCAAGATGGCTCACCGTCGAAAACGCCAGCAACGCCTTCAGATCATCCTTGAAAAGCGCGATCTTGGCCGCGATCACCATGGTCACGAGGCCGGTGGAGGCCACGATCCAGAACCATTCCGGCGTTCCCGCCAGAACCGGCCACATCCGCGCCATGAGAAACAGCCCCGCCTTCACCATCGTGGCCGAGTGCAGATAGGCCGAGACGGGGGTGGGCGCGGCCATCGCGTGCGGCAGCCAGAAGTGGAACGGGAACTGCGCCGATTTGGTGAAACACCCGCCGAGGATCAGGATGAGGGCGGGCAGATACATCGGGCTTGTCTGAATGGCGTCCTTCTGCGTCAGGATCACGCTCAGGTCATAGCTTCCGACGATGTTCCCAAGGATCAGCATCCCCGCGATCATCGCCAACCCGCCCATCCCGGTCACGACAAGCGCCATGCGCGCGCCCTGCCTGCCCTCGGGCAGATGCTTCCAGTAGCCGATCAGCAGAAAGGACGACAGCGACGTCAATTCCCAGAACACCAGCAAAAGCAGGATGTTGTCGCTGAGCACGATCCCCATCATCGCGCCCTGAAAGAGCAGCAGATAGGTATAGAACTGCCCCATCGGATCCTCGCGCGACAGGTAGAACCGCGCGTAGAGGATGATGAGAAGGCCGATCCCGAGGATCATCCCCGCAAACAGCAGGCCCAGCCCGTCGAGCATGAAATTGACGTTGAGGCCGAGCGACGGCAGCCAGTCGATGCCAAAGGTCAGCACCTCGCCGCGCATCACCGATGGCACACAGAGCATGAGCAACGTGAGCGCGAGAACGGTCGGCGCGGCGGTGAAGACGGTGCAGGTGTTGCGCCCCGCCTGTATCATCAGCCCCGGAAACAGCGCGCCCAGAAACGGCAGCGCCGCGATGATCGGCAAGAACCCTGCGGCGCTTTCCATGATGGCCTGCCCCCTGTCCCGGTCCCGTGGCCCGCTCCTCAAGCCGCGCCCGATAACCGGCGCGGGTCGGGCCCTCTCGCGTTAGAAAGCAAGTATAGGCATGGACCGGTGCGCAACAAGCCGATTCCGACGTTATGGATTGCAGAATCGGCGTGTGGATCAGAGCCGGTCAGAGAATTCCTCAAGCACGGCGGCATAGACCGCACGCTTGAACGGCACGATATGCGTCGGCAGATCCTCCGGCGGCAACCAGCGCCACTCGGAGAATTCCGGGTGGTCAGTGGCGATGTTCACATCCGCGTCGTGCCCCAGAAACCGCATGAGCAGCCATTTCTGTTCCTGCCCGCGAAAGCGCCCCTTCCAGATCCGCGGAACCAGATCATGGGGCAGATCGTAGCGCAGCCAGTCCCCGGTCTCGGCCTCAATACACACCTTGTCGGGCGTCACGCCGGTTTCCTCCCACAGCTCGCGCAGCGCCGCGTCGCGCGTCGTCTCACCCGCGTCGATGCCGCCTTGCGGCATCTGCCAGGCGGCGGAATCGTTGTCGATGCGCTGCCCGACAAAGACATGGCCCGCACCGTTGGCGAGCATGACGCCGACACAGCGGCGGTACGGCAGGCGGGCGATTTCCTCGGGGGTCATGGCGATCCTGTAAGGTGGCGTTGGAGCGCACAGTGCGGGGCGGCCCCGCAGAGGTCAAGACCGCCCGGCGCGCGCCGGTGCCCGGACACCCATCCGTGACTATACGTCCGGCATGCGGCGCGCTATGGGGAGCCATGCGTCTTTTCCTTCTGACCTCGCTCACCATGATCGCCTTCGCCGCCAATTCGGTGCTGAACCGCATGGCGCTTGCCGGCGGCAGCATTGACGCGGCAAGCTTCGGCACAATCCGGCTCATCGCGGGGGCGGCGATGCTCGGGGGGTTGTGCATCGCCCTGCGCGGCGGGCTGCGGCTCGGCGGGGCGGGGCGGATGATCGGCGTGCTGGCCCTCCTCGTCTATATCTACGGCTTCTCCGCCGCCTATACCGCGCTCGACGCGGGGCTCGGCGCACTCATCCTGTTCGGCGTGGTGCAGATCACCATGTTCGCGGGCGGCCTCATCGCGGGCGAGGCCACGCCGCCGCGCCGCTGGATCGGGGCGACATTGGCCTTTGCCGGGCTAGCCTGGCTGCTCTGGCCCGGCACGGGGCCGCAGGTCAGCGTGCTGCATGGCCTGTCGATGGCCGCCGCGGGCATCGGCTGGGGCCTTTATTCACTTACCGGACGGCGCGAGCCCGACGCGCTTCGGGCCACGGCGGCCAATTTCATCCTCGCAGCACCGCTGGGGCTTGTCGTGGGCTTCGCCCTGCCCGCGGGCGCGTCCGGCTCGCATCTAGGCACCGAGGGCGTAGCGCTCGCCATCCTGTCGGGGGCGGTCACGTCCGGCCTTGGCTACGCGCTGTGGTATCGCGTGTTGCCAGGGCTCGACTCGGCGGTCGCGGCGGTGGCGCAACTGACAGTGCCGGTGATCGCGGTGGCGGGTGGCATGATTTTCCTCGGAGAGAGCCTGGGGCTGCAAACCCTGCTCGCCAGCGCACTGGTGCTGGGCGGCGTAGCGGTTTCGGTGCTGCGGCTCAGGGGCTGACGAGGCGTTCCAACGGATCGTAGCCGATCCCCCTGGCAAAGGCGACCCGCCCAAGGCTGTCGGGCTTGATCCGAAGCGTCGCCATCTCGTCGCGCGTGACCCAGCGGCGGCGGCTCACCACGCCCTCGGGGTCGCGCCAGTCATCGCGGAGCGCGCCGCTGACGAGACGGCAGCGAAAGAACACCTCGACCTGGTGAAAGCCGCTATCGGGCGCGTGGAATTCGTTGACGAGGCACGGCGCGCCCACCGCGATCACCAATCCCGTTTCCTCGTACACCTCGCGCATCAGGTTCTCGGGCAGCGAGGCGTGGGCCTCGACCCCGCCGCCCGGCGCGCACCACAGGGTGCTCGCGGCATCTCTGAAGGCGTTGACCAACAACAGCCGCCCGTCCTCGACGATCACGGCGCGCACGGCGAGGCGGGGCTCGGGCATGATACAGACACTCCGGTTGCGGGGCCGCCGGAGAGTAGCAGGCGGCGTCCGGCACGCAAGCAAGGGGTTGACCCCGCGCGCCCGGTTGTCGACATCTTGCCGGTAACCGCTGCGCCCCAACCGGAGAGATACCCGATGCCCGCCCCCGATACCACCGCGCTGGACTTCCTGCGCACCCGCCGCTCGCGTCCGGCCAAGACACTCGGCCTGCCGGCACCGGATCGCACCGCCCTGCGGCCGCTGCTCGAAATGGCGCTGCGCTGCCCCGATCATGGCAAGCTCGAGCCTTGGCGGCTTATCGTGCTCGAACGCGCAGCATTCGAGCGCCTTGCCGGGCTCGTGGAGAGCTGCGGCAAGCGGCTCGGGAAGAGCACGGCCGAGATCGACAAACAGCGCGCGCAATTCGCCGACGCGCATCTCGCCGTGGCGGTGATCTTCTCGCCCAGGCCTTCCGACAAGGTGCCCGCCGTCGAACAGGGCCATTCCGCCGCCTGCGTGGCCTACGGGCTGTTGAATGCGGCGCTGGCCACAGGCTGGGGGGCCAACTGGCTTACCGGCTGGGCCAGCCATGATGCTACCTTCGCCCGCGAGGCGCTCGGGCTCGGGCCCGAGGAACGGATCGTCGGCTTCATCCATATCGGAACTGAAACCGCTGCCCCGCCCGAACGCCCGCGCCCCGACACCGACGCCCTCACCACCTGGATGGACGCATGATCTTCACCGCCTTCCTCAAGACGCTTGGCCAGATCGGCGACCGGCGCTTCCGCCGGGTGCTGTTTCTGGGGATCGGGCTGACGCTCGCGCTGCTGATCGCCGCCTATGCCGCCGTCATATGGCTCGTTCAGGGGATGGTGGGCGACACCACCGTGCTGCCCTTGATCGGCGAGGTGACGTGGCTGGGCGACCTGCTGAGCGGTGCGTCGCTTTTCTTGATGATGGTGCTGTCGGTGTTCCTGATGGTGCCGGTGGCCTCGGCGATCACCTCGATGTTTCTCGACGAGGTGGCCGCGGCGGTGGAGGACCGTCACTACCCCGACCTGCCTGCGGTGGCGGGCCCGTCCTTTGGCGACGGGCTCAAGGACACGGTGAATTTTCTCGGAATCATCATCCTCGCCAACACGCTGGCGCTGATCCTCTACGCGATCTTCACGCCCTTCGCTCTGTTCATCTTCTGGGGGCTCAACGGCTACTTGCTGGGGATGGAGTATTTCACGCTGGCCGCCATGCGCCGCGAGGGTCGCGTCGCCGCGATCCGCCTGCGCAAGAAGAACCGGCTGACGATCTGGGCGGCGGGGGTGCTGATGGCGATGCCGCTCTCGGTGCCGGTGGTGAACCTGCTGATCCCGATCCTCGGGGCCGCCACCTTCACCCATATCTACCACGCTATCCGGCGGAAGGCGGGCCCATCCGGTTGAACAAGTCGATATCGCGCACCGATATCATCCCCGACAGGATGACGTATGCACAAATCGCCCACAGGATCGCGGCAATGCCGGTGGTGATCCACGCCTTTTTCTTCAGGTGATGATGCTCGGGCGATCCCGCCTGCGTGCCGGGAACGATGCGGCCCAGATCGCCCTGCGTCTGGATGCGCACCGGCAGCACCACAAAGAAGGTCAGAAACCAGA
Organism: Roseovarius sp.; assembly: GCA_016278295.1. Lineage (GTDB taxonomy): Bacteria > Pseudomonadota > Alphaproteobacteria > Rhodobacterales > Rhodobacteraceae > Roseovarius. The sequence continues at coordinate 6,092 of JADQCC010000104.1, forward strand.
TCACCACGTAGAGCACGATGGCCGAGGTAATACCCATCAGGCCTGCTCCAGTTCGGTCAGGGTGCCGTTCATGTCCTTGGGATGCAGGAACAGCACCGGCTTGCCGTGGGCACCGATCTTCGGTTCGCCATTGCCCAGCACCCGCAAACCGCTGGCCTTGAGCCGGTCGCGCGCGGCGAGGATGTCATCGACCTCGTAGCAGACATGATGAATGCCGCCCGCCGGGTTCTTGTCGAGAAAGCCCCTGATCGGGCTGTCCTCGCCCAGCGGATAGAGCAGCTCGATCTTGGTGTTGGGCAATTCGATGAACACAACCGTCACACCGTGATCGGGCTCGTCCTGCGGCGCGCCGACATTGGCACCCAGCGCATCGCGGTACTGCGCGCTCGCGGCCTCGAGGTCGGGAACGGCGATGGCGACATGGTTGAGGCGTCCGATCATTTCCTGGCTCTCCTGTGGTCCCGGGGCTGGGGCACGTTATGGGGATGATGGGCGCGGCTGGCAAGCGGTCGAGCCGGCGCAGCCATCCATTAACCGCACGTTCACCAATGCCGGGCCATGCTTCCGGCAAACGGAGCAAGAAGGGATCACAAGCATGAGCGATCGCGAAAGTCTCGCCCCCCGCCCCGCACAAGGCGCCGCGCGCCCGCTTCTGGGCATGACCGTCCTCGTGGTGGAGGACAGCCGTTTCGCCTCCGAGGCGCTTCGGATCATGTGCCTGCGCAGCGGCGCGCGCATCCGCCGCGCCGACAGCCTCGGCGCGGCATGGCGCCACCTGCAGGTCTACCGCCCCTCGGTCATCCTTGTCGATGCCGGGCTGCCTGACGGATCGGGGCTGGATCTCGTGGCCTCGCTCGCACAGGCCAAGCCGCGGATCGGCACGATTCTGGCGATGAGCGGCACACCCGGCATGGCCGATGCCGCGCTGATGTCGGGGGCGGACGGGTTCCTCTCCAAACCGCTTGACAGCCTTGGTCTGTTTCAGGCCAAAATCCTGCAGCATCTACCGCCGGGTCACGGCACACCGGGGCCGCGTGCCCTCGCCCCTGATCGCATCGCACCGGACCCGCTCGCCTATCGCAACGACCTCGACCAGATGCGCGACCTGCTCGGCGGCAAACCCGACGATGCGGCGCTGAGCTATGCCGCGCAGTTCCTTTCAGGCGTGGCGCGCGACGCGGGCGATGGCGCGCTTGCCCGCGCGGCCAGCGGTCTCACCGGCCCCGACGCAACCTCCTGCCTCGCCCATGTCATGGGTCTGATTGACCGGCGGCTCGCCGGGCGAGTGGCGGTCTGAACGGATGGTGCGCGGCCCAAGAGACGCGTTGTCGATACCCGGATCGGCTGTGGCTAGTTCCTGCCGTCGGAGCAGGCCGCGCCGGGATCAGATTGCCTACGGCAGCTCCAGGCCAACCCACCCACCCCCGTGGGACATCACCTCCGACAAC
>JADQCC010000301.1 GCA_016278295.1 Roseovarius sp.
GCTTTTCCACGAATTTCTCGATCAGAACATCGGCGTTGCCAAAGGCGGTGCGCGCCTCGCCCCGCGCGCTGTCCAGCGCATCGGCGAAATCCCCGGCGCGCTCCACCAGCCGCATCCCCTTGCCGCCGCCGCCCGCGACGGCCTTGATCAGCACCGGGTAGCCGATGGCCTCGGCCGCCGCCGCCAGATGCCCGGGGTCCTGATTGCTGCCGTGATAGCCCGGCACCACCGGCACGCCCGCCTCCTCCATCAGGGTCTTGGCGGCGTCCTTGAGCCCCATCGCGCGAATGGCCTCTGCCGATGGGCCGATGAAGGTCAGCCCCGCCGCCGCCACCGTCTCGACGAAATCGGGGTTCTCGCTCAGGAAGCCATAGCCGGGATGGATCGCCTCGGCCCCCGTCTCCAGCGCCGCCGCGACGATCGCGTCGCCCCTGAGATAGCTGTCGGCGGGCGCCGACCCGCCGATATGCACCGCCCGGTCCGCCATCGCCACATGCGCGGCGCTGCGGTCGGCATCGGAATAGACCGCCACCACCTCGACGCCCATCGCCTGCGCCGTGCGCATCACCCGGCATGCGATCTCGCCCCGGTTGGCGATCAGGATACGTTCAAACATGGCCCGCGCCCCTTGCTTCATCTTGCGAAAAATATTCAGATCCCGACATCGCCACCCTCACATCCGGAACACGCCGAAGCGCGTCTCCTCCACCGGCGCATTCAGCGCCGCGCGCAGGGATAGCCCGAGCACATCCCGGCTCTTGCGCGGGTCGATGATCCCGTCATCCCACAGCCGCGCCGAGGCATAGAGCGGGTGCGCCTGCCGCTCGAACATCTCCACCGTCGGGCGCTTGAACGCCTCTTCGTCCTCTGCCGACCACTGCTCGCCGCGCTTTTCCATTGCGTCGCGCTTGACGGTGGCGAGCACCCCCGCCGCCTGCGCACCGCCCATCACCGATATGCGGGAATTGGGCCAGGTCCACAGGAAACGCGGCTGATAGGCCCGCCCCGCCATGCCGTAATTGCCCGCGCCGAAAGAGCCGCCCACCAGCATCGTGATCTTCGGCACCGAGGTGGTCGCCACCGCCGTCACCATCTTGGCCCCGTGCCGGGCGATGCCCTCGTTCTCGTATTTGCGCCCGACCATGAAGCCGGTGATGTTCTGAAGGAACACCAGGGGCGTGCGCCGCTGGCTGCACAGTTCGACGAAATGCGCGCCCTTGGAGGCCGATTCGGAGAACAGCACGCCATTGTTGGCGACGATCCCCACCGGGCAGCCCTTCACATGGGCAAAGCCGCAAACCAGCGTCTCGCCAAAGCGGGCCTTGAACTCGTCGAAATACGAGCCGTCCACCAGCCGCGCGATGACCTCGCGGATATCGTAGGGCGTGCGCAGATCGGCCGGCACCACGCCGAGGATTTCCTCGGGATCGTAGGCGGGCTCCTCGGGCGTCTGCCACCCCCGGACCGGGGCCGGCCCACCGCCCAGATTGCCCACGGCGCGCCGCGCCAGCGCCAGCGCGTGCGCGTCGTCCTCGGCGAGGTAATCCGCCACGCCCGACAGCCGCGTGTGCACGTCGCCGCCGCCCAGGTCCTCGGCTGTCACCACCTCGCCTGTCGCCGCCTTGACCAGGGGCGGACCGGCCAGAAAGATCGTGCCCTGATCGCGCACGATGATCGTGACATCGGACATCGCGGGGACATAGGCCCCCCCGGCGGTGCAGCTTCCCATCACCACGGCGATCTGCGCGATGCCCTTGGCGCTCATCCGCGCCTGGTTGTAGAAGATGCGCCCGAAATGGTCGCGGTCGGGGAACACCTCGTCCTGGTTGGGCAGGTTCGCGCCACCCGAATCGACGAGGTAGATGCATGGCAGGTGGCATTCCTCGGCGATCTCCTGCGCGCGCAGGTGTTTCTTGACGGTCATCGGATAATAGGTGCCGCCCTTCACCGTGGCGTCGTTGCACACGATCATGCAGTCGCGCCCCTGCACGCGGCCCACCCCGGCGATCACGCCCGCGCAGGGCGCGGCGCCCTGATAAAGACCGTGCGCCGCGGTGGCCCCCACCTCCAGGAACGGGCTGCCGGGATCGAGCAGGCCCGCCACCCGCGCCCGGGGGGACATCTTGCCGCGCGCCTTGTGCCGCTCGCGCGCCGCCTGGCCGCCGCCCTCGGCCGCGGCCACGGCGGCCTCTTCGACCTCGCGCAGCGCCTCGAGATGGGCGTCACGGTTGGCCCGGAACGCCTCGGATGACGGCAGCGCCGATGATGTCAGACGCATGGCTGCACCTCCTGTGTCAGGTCGCGTGTTGCAATTATGCCGCAGTGCGGCAGAACGGGATGAGTTTGATTCACGTCAATGTGATCGCGCCGCGGCCGGTCCATACCGAGCGGCGTCAAAACAAGAGTGGACAGACCATGAAAAAGATCACCGCCCTCACCCTCGCCGCCCTCATGAGCACGACCGCCGCCCCGGCGCTCGCACAGTCGCAGGGCGACATCACCCTCGGTCTCGGCCTCGGCTGGGTCGAGCCCACGCGCAGCTCCACCACCGCGGCTGGCAGCATCGATGTCGACGGCAACCTGCGCCCGACCCTCACGGTGGAATATTTCGTCGCTGACAATATCGGCGTCGAACTGCTCGCGTCGTGGCCGTTCCAGCACGACATCAACCTCGCGGGTGCCGGCAAGGTGGCCGAGACCAAGCAACTGCCGCCTACCCTGTCGCTGCAATACCACTTCACCAACAAGAGCGGCGTCACGCCCTTTGTCGGCGCGGGCATCAACTACACCTACTTCTTCGACGACACCGGCAAGGGCGCGCTCGCGGGCGTGCCGGTCAGCCTCGACGATTCCTGGGGCCTTGCGCTGCACGCGGGCGCCGACGTGGCGATCAACGAGAAATCGGCGTTCCGCTTCGACGTGCGCTACATCGACATCGAGACCGACGTGAAGGTGGGCGGCGCGCCCATCGGCAAGGTCAAGATCGACCCCTGGGTGATCAACGCGGCCTACGTGATGAAATTCTGATCCGCTTCCGCACAGGATCGAAATGACGGGGTCGGCCATCGCGCCGGCCCCGTTTTCGTGGTGCCCCCTCATTGCCCCGCCTCCCGCGCCGCGCGCGCCTTCAGCTCCTTGCGAATCACCTTGCCCGTGACGGTCATCGGCAGCGCATCGAGAAACGATATTTCCCTTGGATAGGAATATGTTGAAAGCCGTTCCTTAACCCATGACTGAAGTTCCTCGGCGCTGATTTCGGCGGCGGGGCGCAATACCACGTAGGCCTTTACGATCTCGGTGCGCAGCGGGTCGGGCTTGCCCACCACACCGACGGTCGCCACCGCCGGATGGGTGAGCAGACAATCCTCGATCTCCGCGGGCCCGATCCGGTAGCCCGCCGAGGTGATGACGTCATCCTCGCGGCCTACGAACCGGATATACCCGTCGACGATCACGCCCCGATCCCCGGTCAGCATCCATTCGCCCCGGAACTTCTCTGCCGTCTCACCCGGTTTGTTGAAATATTCCAGCATCATGGAAGCCGACCCGCGCGCAATCGCGATATCGCCCTCGGCCGCCGTCTCGCGCCCCTCGGTGTCGATCACGGCCACCTCATGCCCCGGCACCGCACGGCCCAGCGCACCGGGGCGCGGCGCAAACAGCGCGGCGCAGGAGCTTGCCACCATGTTGCACTCGGTCTGCCCGTAGAACTCGTTGATCGTCAGGCCAAAGGCCCGCCGCCCCCAGTCGAGCATCTCCGGCCCCAGCGGCTCGCCGCCGCTCGCGACGCTGCGCAACCCGTCGAGGCGGGCCTCCTCCGCGCGCAACATCCGAAGCGCGGTCGGCGGGAAAAAGACATTTTTGACAGCGCCTTCGCGGATGATCCTCAAGCATTGACCGACATCGAATCGCGCCATCCGCGCGGCCACCACCGGCACGCCGATGGCCAGCCCCGGCATCAGCACATCGAATAGCCCGCCAATCCAGGCCCAATCCGCGGGCGTCCACAGGCAATCGCCCTGCTGACCCAGAAAATCATGGCTCATCTCGACCCCCGGCAGGTGGCCGGTCAGCACCCGGTGGCCGTGCAGCGCGCCCTTGGGGCTGCCTGTGGTGCCGCTCGTGTAGATCAGCACCGCCGGCTCTTCGGGCCCGGTCTCTGCCGTGTCGAACCGACCGTCCGGCAGTGTGGTCTTTTCCGGTACGAGGGCGGTCACGCCGTCCAGCGCGGCCAGCATGTCCACGCCCTCGGCATCGGTGACCACGACCTGCGCGCCCGCGTCCCCCACCCGGCTCGTCAGCGCATCCTGCCTGAAGAGTTTGAACAAGGGGATTGAAATCGCGCCGATTTTCCAGATTGCGATATGCGCCGCCGCGCACCACGCGCCCTGGCTGCGCAACACGCCCACCCGGTCGCCGCGCGCCACGCCCCGCGCCACCAGCGCCTGCGCCAGCCCGTCGGCCATGCGCCGCAGCGCGCCATAGCTCACCTCGTGCGGGCCCTCGCCCGACAGATCGCGGATCGCCAGCCGGTCCGGCTCCCGCGCCGCCCAGTCGTCGCAAACCTGCGCCGCCATGTTGAGCCGCGCCGGGATGTCCCAGCGAAACCCGTCACAGAGCGCCTCGTAAGGCGCGCGGCGCAGGAGGGGCCGCATCGTGCTCATGACGCCACCCCCGGCCACAGCCCCGCGCCGGTCTCGTGCGCGCAGCGGGCGGCCACCCGGTCGATCACCTCGGCCTCGGTGTCATCGCGGCGCGCGCGCCGCGACCGGGCCCCACCACCGCTGCGGCACGGTCCGGCACCGGCAGGTGGATCAGACGACGCGGCATCGGCTCACCCCATCGCCCCCATCATCTCGCGGCCCACCAGCATCCGGCGGATCTCGCTGGTTCCCGCGCCGATCTCCATGAGCTTGGCGTCGCGGAAGATGCGGGCCACCGGAGAGTCGTTGAGAAAGCCCGCCCCGCCCATCGCCTGCACCGCCTGGTGCGCCTGCACCATCGCCTGCTCGGAGGCGTAGAGACAGCAGGCCGCCGCGTCCTGGCGGGTCACGTCGCCCCGGTCGCAGGCCTTGGCCACCTCGTAGACATAGGCGCGCGCCGAGTTCATCGCGGTGTACATGTCGGCCATCTTGCCCTGCATGAGCTGGAACGACCCGATCGGCTGGCCAAACTGGCGGCGCTCGGCCATGTAGGGCATGATCTCGTCGAGGCACGCCGCCATGATCCCGGTGCCGATCCCCGCCAGCACCACGCGCTCGTAATCGAGGCCGGACATCAGCACGCGCACGCCGCGCCCCTCCTCGCCCAGCACGTTCTCGAACGGCACCTCGACATCCTCGAAAATGAGCTCGGCGGTGTTCGACCCGCGCATCCCCAGCTTGTCGAAATGCGGCGAGGTGCCGAAGCCTGTCATCGTCTTCTCGATCAGGAAAGCGGTGATGCCCTTCGATCCGGCATCGGGGTCGGTCTTGGCATAGACCACCAGCGTATCGGCATCCGGGCCGTTGGTGATCCAGTACTTGTTGCCATTCAGCCGGTAGTGATCGTTGCGCCGCTCGGCGCGCAGCTTCATCGACACCACGTCGCTGCCCGCCCCCGCCTCGGACATGGCGAGCGCGCCGACATGCGCGCCACTGATGAGGCCGGGCAGGTATTTCGCCTTTTGCGCCTCGCTGCCGTTGAGCTTGATCTGGTTGACGCAGAGGTTGGAATGCGCGCCATAGCTGAGCGACACCGAGGCCGAGGCGCGGGCGATCTCCTCCACCGCGACGACATGGGCGAGATAGCCCATCCCCGCGCCGCCATATTCCTCCGGCACGGTGATGCCCAGCAGACCCAGATCGCCCATCTCGCGCCAGAGCGCGCCCGGAAAGGTGTTTTCGCGGTCCACCTCCGCCGCCATCGGCTTGACACGCTCCTGCGCCCAGCGATGCACCATCTCGCGCAGGGCGTTCACATCCTCGCCCAGATCAAAGCTCATCACCGCGTTGAACATCCCGGTCTCCGGCATTTATTGAACACTTGTTCATTTATAGCCGCAAACCGCACACCCCGTCAATCCCGCGCGCAGCGGCTTCTTCCTGGCAAAATACTCCGGGGGTATCGCCGCGCAGGCGGCGGCGGGGGCAGCGCCCCCACCCGTCAGGCCGCGTGGCTCTGCCAGACCGCGCCCACCTCGGCGCGGATGATCCGGGCGATCTGCGCGCAGTCGTCGAGGCTGAAAGTCAGCGGCAGGCGCATGTCGAGGATGCCGCGCAGGATGCGGTCGGTGGCGGGCATGGGCGCCGACGGCGCATAACGCCAGCTGTCGTAGCGGCTGGTAAAGCCCGCCGGTTCCGCGCCCCCGAACCATTTGAGCTCGACCCCGCGCGCGGCGCAGCGGCGGATCACCTCCGCCACGGCGCCCCCCTCCCAGTCGAGCAGCAGGAACTGGATCGACGAACCGACATAGCGCTCGGCCTCGGGCCGCGCGACCAGCGTGAGGCCCGGCGTGCCGCGCAGCCCCTCCTCCACCACGCGATAGCGCGCATTCCAGCGGTCGCACTGATCCTCCAGCATGCGCAGTTGCGGGCGCAGGATCGCGGCGCGCAGGTGGTCCATCCGCCCCGAGACATTGGGCGTGTCGTACTTTACCTGGCAGAACACCTCCTCGGGCGGCACCGTGCCGTGGCGCTCGTAGAGCATGTAGGATCCCGACAAGATCACCGCGCGCGCCATCACCTCGTCGTCATCGGTGACGAGGAATCCACCCTCGCCGGAATTCATGTGCTTGTAGGTCTGGGTCGAGAAACAGCCCACCTTGCCCCAGCGCCCGGAGGGGATGCCGCGCCACGCCGCCCCCATCGTGTGCGCGCAATCCTCTATCACGGCGAGACCGTGCGCGTCGCAGATCTCCATCAGCCGGTCCATGTCCGCCAGGTGCCCGCGCATGTGGCTGAGCATCAGCACCCGTGCCTGCCCCGCCCTGGCGGCGAGATCGTCGAGGTCGATGGTCAGCCCCTCTGTCACGCCCACGAAAACCGGCTGCGCGCCGACGCTCGCGATGGCACCGGGCACCGGCGCGAGGGTAAAGGCATTGGTGAGCACCCGGTCCCCGGGCCCCACCCCCAGCGCCCGCAGCGCGGTGGCCATCGCATAGCCCCCCGAGGTGACGGCGAGCGCGTGGCGCGCGCCGACATGGGCGGCGAATTCCCGTTCCAGCATCGCCGCCTCGCCCGGCTCGCCGGGGGCGAGGTTGTAGCGGTGCAGCCGCCCCGACCGCATCACTTCCAGCGCCGCCGCGATTCCCTCTTCGGGGATCGGTTCCTGCTGGGTGAAGCTGCCTTTGAATACCTCGGTCATACACTGGTTTTGGCGCGCGCCGGGCCTTGCGTCAATGGCCCGCCGCCGCTCTTTCACGAAAGCCGAAACCGCGCCCCGCGCTCAGCCGATGAGCCGCGCCACCGCGGCCGGAAGCTCGTCGAAATGGCCGATGATGGCCTCGGGCGCGAGCGCGGCCATGTCCGCACCCGACGGCCCGAACCCCACCAGCACCGATGGCACACCCGCGGCGCGCGCCGTGTCGCGGTCGG
>JADQCC010000270.1 GCA_016278295.1 Roseovarius sp.
CTTTCTTGTACGGAATCTTTTCAAGATTCCGCTCGTCAACGGCAGCTTCAGGCCAACCCCAACATCCGGCTCTCCGCGCAACGCCCCGTCATCCTCGGGCCTGCCCCGCCCGAGGGGCTCCCGGCACATCCCGCCAGTCGCGCCGCAAATTGCGCAATAATTTTGATAGGAATGCCCCAGCCTCAGCGCCCTGAGGAGGCGCAGCGTCGCGGTGGCGCGAAAGAACACGATGCCCGCCGCGCACCCCTCGCAGAGAAGACGGATACGGTTGCGAAGGCTGCGATCCAAACAGCTCATGAAGCCGGGCATATCCGCGTAACAAACTGGTTTACAGCGAAAAAATCAGCCCGTCGCCTCGGCCTTCTCGGCCTTCTCGGCCAGCGACAGCCACTCCTCCTCGGCCTCGGCCAGCGCCTTTTGACGCGCGGTCAGCGCCTCGGTCGCGCGGCGGAACTTGACCGGCTCGCGGGCATAGAGATCGGGATCGGCCAACAGCGCCTCCAGCTTGGCGATCTCCGCCTCCAGCCGCTCGATCTGCCCCGGCAACGCCTCCAGCCTGTGCGCCTCGGTAAAGCTCAGCCGCGCGGGCTTGCTGTCCTGCTTCAACTCCGCGTTTTTCTGCGTTGTTTTTGCGCTCTTTTTCGCGTTCTCACCGCTTTCCTTGGCGCCCCCGCGTTGCGCGCGATAATCGCTCCATCCGCCGGCATAGGCGGTTGCGCGGCCGTCGCCCTCCATGGCGATGGTGGTGCTCGCCACCCGGTCGAGGAAATCGCGGTCGTGGCTCACCAGCAGAACGGTCCCCGCGTAATCGTCGAGCAATTCCTGCAACAGATCCAGCGTCTCGATATCGAGATCGTTGGTCGGCTCGTCGAGCACCAGCACGTTGCTCTCCCGCGCCATGATCCGCGCCAGCAAGAGCCGCGCTTTTTCGCCACCCGACAATGACTTGACCGGCGCGCGGGCCTGTTGCTCGTCGAACAGGAAATCCTTGAGATAGCCCACGACATGGCGCGGCTGCCCACGCACCAGCACTTGATCCGCCTGGCCAGAGACGCGCATCTCCGCGTCACCGATGAGGCTCTCCCACAGCGTCATTTCCGGGTCGAGCCGCGCCCGCGCCTGGTCGAACACCGCGGGCACCAGGTTGGTGCCATGCGTGACCGTGCCGCTGTCGGGCGGCACCTCGCCCATCAGCATCTTCAACAGCGTCGTCTTGCCCACCCCGTTGGGCCCGACAAAGGCCACGCGCTCGCCCCGCATGATCCGAAGGCTGAATGGCCGAAGGATGAGCTTGTCATCGTATGCCTTTGAAATATCTTTGACTTCGATCACCTTGCGGCCGGAATTCTGGCCACTCTCCAGCGCCATTGCCGCCGTGCCCTGCCGCTTGATCTGGCTCTTCCGCTCCTCGCGCAGCGCCTGCAACGCGCGCACCCGCCCCTGGTTGCGCTTGCGCCGCGCGCTGATGCCCTCGACGGCCCAGCGGGCCTCGGCCTTGATCTTGCGGTCGAGCTTGTGGCGCTGCTGGTCCTCTTCCTCCCAGACCTTGTCGCGCCATTCCTCGAAATGCCCGAATCCCCGCTCCTGCCGTCGCGTCATTCCCCTGTCAATCCAGATAGTTGCGCGGCTAAGCTCACGTAGAAAAACACGGTCGTGGCTGATCAGGACAAAGCCCTTTCGCGTGGCCTTCAACTGCTCTTCCAGCCAGCCGATCGCCTCGATATCGAGGTGGTTCGTGGGCTCGTCGAGCAGCATCAGCTCCGGTGCCTCGGCCATCAGCTTGGCCAGCGCCGCGCGCCGCCGTTCGCCGCCAGAGGCGGTCTCCACCGGGCGCGCCGGGTCGAATTTCAGCCCCTCGCCCGCCATCTCCACCCGGTATTCCTCGCCCGGTGCCAGCGCGCTTGCGGCGAAATCGCCCAGCGTGGCAAAGCCCGCCATCGCCGGCTCCTGCTCCATGTAGCCCACGCTCACCCCGGGCGACACGACGCGCGCCCCCCGGTCGGGCTCCACCAGGCCCGCCATCACCTTCATCAGCGTCGATTTGCCCGATCCGTTGCGCCCCACCAATGCCACCCGGTCGCCGGGCTGCACCACCAGCGACAGGTCGGCGAACAGCGGCGCGCCGCCAAAAGTGAGCGAGATATCGGTGAGTTGCAAAAGCGGGGCACGGGCCATGCGCGCGGGCTATCCCGCGGCCCGGCCACAGTCAAGCCTCACCCCGCCAGCGCCCGCAGCAGCCGCGCCCGCGCCGCCGGGATCGCACCGATCTCGACCCCGGTAAAGACGTGCAGCGTGCCCATCTGCCGGTCGATCACCGCGTGATCGCTCACCCAGCCGCCCATCATCAGATAGGTGCGCAGGAGCGGCGGCATATGCCGCATCGCTTCCTTGAGATCGGGCCGGTGCCGCTTCAATCGCTCGGCAAAGCGGAACACGGCGGGCGCCTTGACCCGCGGCCACCACCGCCGCGGCGCCAGGTGCCGCGCTCCCAGCACCGCGAAGGAATCGAGATACGGCTCCGTCTCCACCCCGCGAAAGGACGAACAGCCAAACAGCATCGCCACCCCGTGCGCGTCCACCAGCCGCGTCATCGCCGCCCACGCCACGCGCAGGATGTCGGGATCGTTGAGACCGGGCCGGATGCAGAATCGCCCCATCTCGGCCATCCGCCCCTCGAACGCCACCAGTGCCGACAATTCATAGAACTGCGCCGAATAGCTGCGCGCGATCCCGGCCCCGTCCTCCAGCAGAAGAACCCGGAAACAGCAGACCAGCCGCCCGCCCCGTGCCTCCTCGACCAGCACGTGCAGGCACTCTGCGTCATGGCCGTCGGCATCGCGGCCCCCGGCATCCCCGAGAAACGCCTCGGCGCGCAGCGCTTGCGCGCGGGCGATGTCCCCGGAACCGCGCGCCAGCCGAGCCACGTAGCGCCCCAGCCGGATCTCTCTCATGTCACCGTCTCCACGCAGCCGCTCGACCCTCGGCGATATTTCATGCACCCGGCGCGTGACATCTCCAAGACAATGCGGCGCGCGCCGCGCTATTCGCCGAACAGCTGCTCGGGGTTGATCGCACCGATATTGCTGAGCACCTGCCGCAAGAAGCCGTTCTTGACCACCGAGCTGTCGGTCACCCGGCGCGAGATCGGCACCACCTTGCCGTCCTCCAGCCCGAATCTCTCGATATTGGCGATGGTGTCGTCGTCGTTGAACGAGATCGCCAGAACCTCGCGCTCGATCACCTGCGGGCGCAGCATCATGTAGGTGCGCTTGCGCGAGCGGACGTAGTAATAATCGCCATCGCCCACCAGCCCCGAGACCGAGGGCGGCCCGATCAGATCGTCCACCGTGGCGCGGGTATCGACCCCGACGACGAGAGTCTCGAGATCGCTTTCGGGCGGGACATAGCCATGATTCTGATAGGTGGAAGAGCAGGCGGCGACACTCATCACACCGCACAGGGCAAGGACACGCAGCACTCGCATTGAAATCGCCGTCATCTCTGCCCTCTTGTCACCACCGCTCGCGGCTTTTATCCCGCTTACATCAATGCAGCCCCCGGGTTCAAGAATTCAAAGCAAGAGGCCGCGATGTCCGCCGCTACCGGCTCCACCCACCGCATCCCCGTCCCGCGCCTCGCACGGCGCGGCGGCCACCGCTTCGAGATCGTGCCCGGCGCGGGCGCGCGCGCGACGCTGGCCGCGCATCTCGATCTCCTCGACCTGCGCAAGCTGAGCTTCAGCGGCGCGATCGCGCCCGATGGCCCCCGTGACTGGCTGCTCAGCGCCACGCTCGGGGCGACGGTGGTGCAGCCCTGCGGCGTTACCCTCGCACCGGTGACCACCCGCATCGACGAGACCGTGACGCGCCGCTACACGCCCGACGCCACCCCGCCCGAGGCCGCCCCCGCGGACGAGATAGAGATGCCCGAGGACGACACGATCGAGCCCCTGGGCGCGGTGATCGACCTCGACGCCGTGCTCGCCGAGGCGCTGGCGCTGGCGCTGCCGCCCTGGCCGCGCAGCGACGCGGCAGACCTCGGCACGCTCGCGGCCGCGCCCGACGGTGCCGGAAACGACGACGACGACGCGCCCCGCCGTCCCTTCGCCGGGCTCGCCGGACTGCGCGACCGGCTGGCCGGAAATGACGACGACGAGGGTAATGACGGCGGCCCCTCCGGCTGAGCCGGAAGCCACTCCAAGAATCGCTTGCCCCGGCCCCAAATCTCTGTATTTTCGCGCTCTCACCGGAATTTGGGGTTGAACCGGCGGCTTGGTCAGGATTAAGAGCCGCGAACACCCGTGAAACATGGGCCGATCCGGCCCGCAGGAATTGAGGTTGTGACATGGCTGTCCAACAGAACAAGGTCTCGAAATCGCGCCGCAACAATCGCCGCGCGCATGATGCGCTCACCGCGGGCAATCCCAACGAATGCCCCAATTGCGGCGAGTTGAAGCGCCCGCACCACGTCTGCGCGGCCTGTGGCCACTACGCAGAGCGCGAAGTCGTCGCGATGGTGGACGATACCGACCTGGAAGACGACGCCGCCTGAGACACTATTCGGGGGCATCGGCCGCATGGGCGCTCAGGGCGATCAGGACATGACCGGCGCAGGGCGCTTCGTGATCTCGGTTGACGCCATGGGTGGCGATGAGGGGCCCGCGACCGTGGTGGCGGGCATGGCCCAGTCCGCCAGCAAGAATCCGTGCATCGGATTCATCCTGCACGGGCCCGAGGGCACGCTCGCGCCGCTCGTCGCCAGGCGCCGCGAACTGACCGACCGGGTCACCATCCGCGACGCACCCGAGGTCGTGTCGATGACCGACAAGCCCGCTCAGGTGGTGCGCCACGGGCGCCACACCTCGATGTGGTCGGCGCTCGAATCGGTGCGCGCGGGCGAGGCGTCGGTCTGCGTCTCCTGCGGCAATACCGGCGCGCTGATGCTGATGTCGGTCATCCGCCTGCGCAAGCTGCCGGGCATCTACCGCCCCGCCATCGCGGTCATGTGGCCCTCGCAGAACCCGCAACAGCACAACATCATGCTCGACGGCGGCGCGGATATCCGCGCCGACGCCAAGGATCTGATGCAATACGCGCTGATGGGCGCGTCCTACGCGCGCAACGGCTTTGGCCTCAAGCGCCCGCGCATCGGCCTGCTGAACGTCGGCACCGAGGAACACAAGGGCCGCGCCGAGCTGCGCGAGGCGTATGACCTGATCGCCGCCAATGCCCGCATCGCGGATTTCGAGTTCGTCGGATTCGTCGAGGGCCGCGACCTGCCCGGCACCACCTGCGACGTGATCGTGACCGACGGCTTCACCGGCAATGTCGCGCTCAAGACCGGCGAGGGCACCGCCAAGCTCGCCGGCGACCTGCTGCGCGAGGCGTTTGCCTATTCGCCGCTGTCGCGGCTGGCCGCGCTCATGGCGTTCACCTCGCTGCAACGGATGAAAAAGCGGATCGACCCGCGCCGCGCCAATGGCGGCGTGTTTCTCGGGCTCAACGGCACGGTGGTCAAGTCGCACGGCGCGGCGGACGCCACGGGCGTCTCGTCGGCGATCAAGCTCGCCTTCGACCTCGCGCAGACCGGCTTCACCGAAAAGCTCGCCGCCCGCGTCGCCGCCGCGGCCCCGCTCGCCCCCGAGGACGACGGCGCGCCCCCCGGTACCGGGGACGACAACCACGGAGACCTCGCACCATGACCCGCCGCGCCACGGCCCTGGGCACCGGGCATTACCTGCCCGCCCGCATCGTGCCCAACAGCGAATTCGAGGCCACCCTCGATACCACGGACGAGTGGATCCGCTCGCGCTCGGGGATCGAGCGCCGCCGCTTCGCCGCCGAGGACGAGACCACCTCCACCCTCGCCCTCCATGCCGCGCGCGCCGCCCTCGCCAATGCCGGGCTGACGCCGGACGACATCGACGGCGTGATCGTCGCCACCTCGACACCGGATCTTACCTTCCCCTCGGTCGCCACGATGGTGCAGGAGGGGCTCGGCATGTCCCACGGTTTCGCCTTCGACGTGCAGGCGGTCTGCGCCGGGTTCGTCTACGCGCTCGCCACCGCCAACGCGATGATCGTCGCGGGCCAGGCCGAGCGGCTGCTGCTGATCGGGGCCGAGACGTTCTCGCGCATCATGGACTGGTCCGACCGCTCCACCTGCGTGCTGTTCGGCGACGGCGCGGGCGCTCTGGTGCTCGGGGCCACGACAGGCACCGGCACCAACGCCGATCGCGGCATCCTGTCGGTCGATCTCAATTCCGACGGGCGCTACCGCGACATGCTCTATGTCGATGGCGGCGTATCGACGACCGGCGACGCGGGCAAGCTCAGGATGCAGGGCAACGCGCTCTTCCGGCAGGCCGTCGAGAAACTCGCCGCCACCGCCGAGACCGCGCTCGGCAAGGTCGGCCTCGCCGGGCCGGACGTCGACTGGATCGTACCGCACCAGGCCAATATCCGCATCATCCAGGGCACCGCAAAGAAGCTGGGCCTGTCGATGGACCGCGTCATCGTCACCGTGCAGGACCACGGCAACACCTCCGCCGCCTCGATCCCGCTGGCGCTCTCGGTGGGCGTGGCCGAGGGGCGCATCCGCCCCGGACAGCTCGTTCTATCCGAGGCGATCGGCGGCGGGCTGGCGTGGGGCGCGGTGGTGATGCGCTGGTAAACCGCGCGTCGGCCTGTAAAAAATCCGCGCCGGTTTTTGCCGCCCGGGGCCATCACGATTGACACGGCACGGGCTTCGCCGCAAACTGAGCCGCAAAATTGCGGGGACGGTATGGCCAACAAGACACTGACACGGATGGATCTGAGCGAAGCGGTATTCCGCGAGGTGGGATTGTCGCGCAACGACGCGGCCCAGATGGTGGAGAGCGTGCTTACCCACGTCTCGGACGCGCTCGCGCGCGGCGAACCGGTCAAGATATCCTCCTTCGGCACGTTCTCGGTGCGTGACAAGTCGGCCCGCGTGGGCCGCAACCCCAAGACCGGAGAGGAAGTCCCCATCAAACCGCGCCGGGTACTCACCTTCCGGCCCTCGCATCTGATGAAGGATCGCGTTGCGATCGGCAACAAGCGCTGAGGACACCGCCGCACATGGGCAAATCCGCCGATGCCTTCCGCACCATCAGCGAGGTGGCAGACTGGCTCGAGGTGCCCGCCCATGTGCTGCGCTTCTGGGAAAGCAAGTTCACCCAGGTGAAACCGGTCAAGCGCGCGGGCGGGCGGCGCTACTACCGCCCCGCCGACATGCGGCTGCTCGGCGGCATAAAGGTGCTGCTGCACGACGAGGGCATGACCATCAAGGGCGTGCAAAAGATGCTGCGCGAACAGGGCGTGAGCCACGTCGCCGCGCTCTCGCCCGGCTTCGAGGGAGAGCAGGCAGCCCCCGCGCCGGTCGCGCAGGTGCTCAACTTCGCCCGCCCCGACGTGCCGCAGGACGCCCCCCCGGACGCGACCGCACAAGAACCAGCCTCCGACACAAAGCCCGAACCCACCCCCACGGCAGAGCCCGCACCGGAACCCGAGCCGGAACCCGCATCAGCAC
>JADQCC010000039.1 GCA_016278295.1 Roseovarius sp.
CCGCCACGATACGCCGCCTTCTCAAACCCCGTCACCCATTTCCCGGCATAGCTCATGTCGCGAAACGCCTGCTGGCTCTCGTCGAGATCGGGCTCGGTGATGGCATAGGCGCAAGCGTCGGGCAGCACCACCGGGCCGGCGAGCGTGTAATCCACGAAATAGGTTGGGTCATAGGGCTCCACCCGCAGCCCGTCGGGCGCGACCGGGCCAAAGCCGCGCCTGTGGGTGGCGACGATACGGCCCGCCTCCATGCGCACACCGGTGGGCACCGGGTGGTCGAGCGCGATCTTCTCGTCGCCCGCGTGGATATAGAGATCGCCCTCGAACCCCTCGGGCCATTCCTCCAGGTCGAACCCCTTGAGCCGCGCCAGTTCGGCGTCGCTCAACTGCCCGTCTCCATCGGGGTCGAGCCCCATGTCAGAGAGGATCAGGAGCGAGAAGAAATCGTCGTAACGCCACGTCACCTCGACGCCGGTGAGGCGGCCCCGCGCGTCGCTCTCGAAGCGCAGCGCGACATCGGCGAAAACATGCGGATGCCCGCCCGCCGTGGTGGCGACGACGACCGGGGCGGCGGCGGTGGCGAGGCTGTGGCGGATCAGGGACAGGGTTCTACGGCATGGGCGGGCCTGTCGGCAAGCGCCACGCTCCGGCGCCACCGGCTGGTCCCCGCCTGGAATCGCTCAGCCGCCATAGACATCGCTCCACCGTTCGATCAGCGCCTGTTGCAGCCGCTTGGCGCGCCGGTTCCAGCCGCGCGCGCCCGGCGGGCGCGTGTCGACGAACGGGTCGATGCGCCCACGCAGGTTGTCGCTCGCCGTCAGCACCGCAAAGGCCATCTCGCGCCCGCCCGGCGGGGTGACATAGCCCGCCAGCGCGCTGACGAAGTAAAGCGTGCCGGTCTTGGCCTGCACCTCCACCGGGTGGTTGCGCAGGGGGCGCCCGCGCGCATCGCGCATCGTGAACTCGTGCAACAGCGGGCGCAGCGCGTCGGCGCGCCCCGCCGCCGCCAGCGCCCGCGCCATGTCCAGCGCCGACAGCCGCGAGCGGTCATTGAGCCCCGAATGGTCGCACAGGCGCGCGGTCTCCATTCCCAGTGTGTCCCGCGCCCAGCCGGTCATCTCCCGCGCCGAGGCCGCGAGGTCGAGCGCCCGCCCCCGCCGTCGCGCGCTCGCCGCCATGCCCACCATCTCGGCGGTGATGTTGGTGGAATAGCGCAGCATCCCGCGCAGGATATCGTCCAGCGGTTCGCTCTCGTGGGTGGCGAGCGTCGTGCCCGGCGGCGCCGCGCCTTCGATCACCTGCGGCGCCTTCAGCACGATCCCCTGCGACCGCGCGAAGGTGGCGAACACCTCGCCGGCATAAAGCTCGGGCTTGCGCACCGGCAGCCACCGCGCCCCGCCACCGCCCAGCGCATCGCGCGCCACGGTCCAGTCGTCGCGCCCGTCCGCATCGCGGTAGGTGTAGACCGGCGACCGGCGATCGGCGATGCGCATCCGCGCCACCGTCACGTCGGGCCGGTAGCGCCCCGACCGCGCATCCATCGTGATGGCGTACTCGCCGCCCGCGCGCGTCCACTCGAAATGCACCCGGTTATAGTTGAGGCTCAGCCCCGACAGCGCCGGGTTATAGCCCGCATGGGGGGGCTGTCGCGGCTCGATGGCGCGCCGGTAGGGCACCGCCCCGCCCCAGACACGGAACGCGCCCGTCACCTCGCGCACGCCCGCGCGCTTGAGTGCTGCGGCCAGGTCGGCCAGCGCATCGGTCTCCAGCGTCGGATCGCCGCCGCCCGCCAGCACCAGATCGCCCCTGAGCACGCCGCCCTCCACCGGCCCGGTGGCGACCAGCCGGGTCGTGAACCGGTGCGCCGCCCCCAGCGTGTCGAGCGCGTAGAGCGCGGTCACCGCCTTGGTCACGCTCGCGGGCGGCAGGGCGACACCGGGCGCGCGCGCCTCGAGCACCGTGCCGGTCTCGGTGTCCATCACCGCATAGCCCACATCGCCCTGCAGCCGCGCCTCGGCGACGAGCGCCTCGCCCGATGCCGCCGCCCGGTTCGCGCCGAGGCCCGGCGGCCGCAGCAACGGGCGCAGCGACATGGCCGGAGGGTCGGCCACGGCCGGAGCGGCCAGCGCGGCCAGCGCGGAGGTGACGAACAGGCGTCTGGAAATCTTGTGGCACATTGCGTGACGGTACGCAGAGTCGCCCCCCCCGCGCAATCGTCTTTGCCGTCGCATCCGCTCACTTTTCCGCATTCCCCGCGCGCAGCGCGCTCGAAGAGATATCGGTCATCGGCACGTTGACAAAGCACCACGCCGGCGCGTCCGCCCGCCCCAGCAGGTGGCTCGCCCGCCCCTTGATGCGTGCCTGCGCGTAGATCCGCGCCGCCGGCGACAGCCGCGCCGAGATGCGCTGCCCGGGCCGCGCCAGCACCCCCACCGGTGCCCGCTCCATGATCGCGCGCCAGTCCTGCCAGCGGTGGAACTGCGCCAGGTTGTCGGCCCCCATCAGCCAGACAAAGCGCCGCCCCGGACAGATCGCCGCCAGCGCCGCCAGCGTGGCAGAGGTGTGGCGCGTGCCCAGACGCGCCTCGACATCGGTCACCTCGATGCGCGGGTGATCGACCAGCGCGCGCGCCGCCGCCATACGGTCGGGCAGGGGGGCGGGGCCGTGACGCTTGAGCGGGTTGCCGGGGCTGACCAGCCACCACACCCGGTCCAGCCCGAAGCGGCGCAGCGCCTCGCGGCTGATATGCACATGCCCGGCATGGGGCGGGTCGAACGACCCTCCCAACAGCCCGATCACCTGTCCGGGACGCGACGGCGGCAGCGGCTGGATCATGCCCCCCTCATCGCCAGGTACGGCACCGGCGTAAAGGACGAAAGCACGCTCACCGCCCGGCCTCCGTGCCGAGCCGAGGCTCCGGGCGCTCCTGCTCCAGCCGCCAGAAATTGCCCTCGTCGGGTGTGAGGTTGCGCGCCGGGTCGTCCGGGGCCGCGCCCGACACGATCACCTCCGCCATGTCGTGCAGCACGTCCGGGTTGGACCGGAAATAGTTGTGGCTCGATTGCCCGGTGACGGAGCTTACGTTGATGAAATGCACGTTGCGGACGGAGGTGAATATCTCGCGCTCCGCAGGGCCGAGTTCGCCATACGAAATCCGCCCGAAACGTACCCCCGCAAGCAGCATCTGCGCCAGCCCGAGCGCCCCGTCGCCGGGGTTGATATAGACGGTGATACGCCCGAAGGCGGGGCCGAACCGTTCGGCGATCAGCCGCTGGCGCGCGATCGAGAAATCCAGATCCGGCGCGGCCAGGATCAGGTTCTCGATCTTCAGCGCCCGGCGCGGATCGCGCCCGGCGGCGCGCTCGGCGATCACCATCTCGCGCAACGCCGTCGTCACCACCTCGCTGCCACGGCTGTGCGCGACCACGTGGATGCGCCGCAGCCCCGGCACACCTGCCAGGATGCGCAATGTCTGCTTGAGGTGAAAGATCGCGAATTCGCCGCTCTCGCGGTCCTTGAAATAGGCGAAAGCCCCGGTATTGCCCGCGGGCCAGCTGAACGCCACCGGAACGGTCGTCTCTTGCGTCGCCTGCCAGACCCGTGCCAGCGTCTCCATCGTGTCGTCGAACCGGCTGTTGAAGCCGTGGACATAAAGCAGGATGTCGCGCCGCCCGGTTTCGCGCAGGGCGCGGGCCAGCGCCGTGCGCATCGCCGCCTCGCTCTCGGCCTGCGCGCGCGCGGCGGCAGGCTCGGTGACGATCTGTCCCGCCTTTATCGCGAACGGCAGCGGCGTCGACGGAAAGCGCACGCGCTCTCGCACCGCCCGCAGGCGCGGGCGGTCCCCGCGCATCTCGACCAATGCCACGCCATAGCGCATGGCCGGGTCGCGCCGCGCGGTAAAGCGCTGCGTGGCGGCATCCGTGGTCTCGACCTCGCGGTCGCTGACGAAATGGACTGCGGCCGCATCCCCGCCTGCTGCGTCCGGCTCCAGCAAAGGCACGTTGCGCGCGCTGCTACAGGCGCTCAGCACGGCCAGTGCAAGGATCGCAAGAAAGCGGCGCACGTTGTTCCTTCCCCCTTCCCCCTTCGGGACAGCCTACCTTATGCCCGCCGCCGCCCCGCCGGGAAAGCCCCGATCGCGCCCGTGACCCGCGCGCGCCGTGACCCGCGGGCCGGGGACGGGTCGAATTTTCGGAATTTTCCGGCGCGGCGCGGGCGGACGGGCACCGGCTGTTAACCGCGGGCGGGCTAGGGTCCGCCAAGAACCACGGGGGCATGGGATGCCTGAATGACGGATCATGACACGGATCACGGCACGGATCAGGGCACCGCCCCGGCGCTGCCTTGCGCGGATGCCGGCGCGGCCCTCTTTCACCGCATTGTCGCGGGCGCGCATGACGGCATCGTGGTGCAGGACATGGACGCGCGCATCGAATGGGTCAATCCGGCCTGCGAACGGCTCTACGGCTGGACGCTGGCGGAAATGCGCGGTCGCAAGCCGCAGGAATTCGTCCTGCCGCCCGAGGGGCGGCCGACGGCAGAGGACATCGCGCGCTTTCGCTACGATCCCGACAGCGCCCTTTTTCGCCGCTACCAGCTCGGCCGCCATATCCGGCGCGATGGCACCACCTTCTGGAACCAGCAGGGGTTCGCGCTGATCGCTTTGGGGCCCGATCCGCGCGACCGCAAGGTCGTCATCACCTGCCGCGACGTGACCGATCAGGTCAGCACCGAAACGGCGCTGCGGCAGGTGCAGGTCGATCTGCGCCACGCCGCCCACCACGACGATCTGACCGGGCTCGCCAACCGCAAGCGGCTGGCCGAGCATCTCGATGCCCCGGACATCCGTGCCGAGATCGCGCGCGGACGGCTCGGCGTTCTGGTGATCGACATCGACAAGTTCAAGGACATCAACGACACGCTTGGCCACGGTGCGGGCGACCGCACGCTCGCGCATGTCGCCCGCGCGCTGGCGCGGGTGGCGGGGCCGCGCGATCTCGCCTGCCGCACCGGCGGTGACGAGTTCCTGCTCGTCTGCGCCCTGCCCGATGGGGCGGCGGCGCTCGACGCCCGCGCGGGCGAGGTGCTGTGCGCGCTCGGCCAGCCGCTCATGTGGCGCGACCAGACCATTCGCATCAGCGCCTCGATCGGCGCGTGCGCCGCCGGCGACGGGGCGGCCACCGGCGAGGAAATGATCCAGTGCGCCGACGCGGCGCTCTACGCCGCCAAGGCGCGCGGGCGCGGGCGCACGATCCGCTACACCGCCGATCTCGGACGCGCGCAGCGCGCGCGCCAGACCCTCGCCCGCGACCTCCGCGAGGCGGTCAGCCGCGACCAGTTCGCGATCCACCTGCAACCGCAATTGTCCCTCGCCGACGATCGCATCTGCGGCTGCGAGGCGCTCATCCGCTGGAACCACCCGCAGCGCGGCCTGCTCGCCCCCGCGGCCTTTCTCGACGCCGCCGACGGGCTCGGGCTGCTCGCGGATATCGACTACCGCTCGATGACGATGGCGCTCGACGCGCTCCGGGCGCTGGACGAGGCGGGGCATCCCGACCTCACCATGTCGATCAACGTCTCCGCCGCGATCCTCGCCGACGTCAACTATCCCGGCCTGCTCGACTGGGCGCTGCAATCGCGCGGGCTGCACCCGGGGCGCATCTGCATCGAGGTGCTGGAAACCACCATCCTCGACGGCTCGGGCGCCGACGTGATGAGCGCGGTCGCCCGGCTCAAGCGGCTCGGCGTGCGCGTGGCACTCGACGATTTCGGCACCGGCTATGCCGGGCTCGCGCACATGGCCAGCTTCGAGGTGGATGCGATCAAGCTCGACCGCTCGATGATCGCCCGGCTCGAACAGGACCCGCGCAACCGCGTCATCGTGCGCGCCATCATCCGCCTCTGCGCCCTGTTGCGCATGTCGGTGGTGGCCGAGGGGGTCGAGACCGAGGCGCAGCGCGCCATGCTGCGCCGCGCCAACTGCCCGGTGATTCAGGGCTACGGCCTCGCCCGCCCGATGCCGCTCGACGCGCTGATCGGCTGGCTGCGCACGCGCGCCGATGCCCCCGCCACCGCAGCGGCCCGCCCCGCACGCTGACCATTGCCCCTGCGGCTCGCGCCAGCTATCACCGCCGGTGCATCACGGTTTTTCCAGCGGAGCGCGGATCATGGCAGCCTACCAATACGTCTACCACATGCAGGGGGTCTCCAAGACCTATCCGGGCGGCAAGAAGTGCTTCGAGAACATCCACCTCAACTTCCTTCCCGGCGTCAAGATCGGCGTCGTCGGCGTCAACGGCGCGGGCAAGTCCACGCTCCTGCGCATCATGGCCGGGCTCGACACCGATTTCTCGGGCGAGGCGTGGGCCGCCTCCGGCGCGCGCGTGGGCTATCTCCCGCAAGAGCCGCAGCTCGACGGAAGCCTCACCGTGCGCGGCAACGTGATGCTCGGCGTGGCCGCCAAGCAGGCCAAGCTCGACCGCTTCAACGAACTGGCGATGAACTATTCTGACGAGACCGCCGACGAGATGGCGCAATTGCAGGACGAGATCGACGGCGAGAACCTGTGGGACCTCGATAGCCGCATCGACGTCGCGATGGAGGCGCTGCGCTGCCCCCCCGACGAGGCCGCCGTCGCCACCCTTTCGGGCGGCGAGCGGCGCCGCGTGGCGCTGTGCAAGCTGCTGTTGGAGGCGCCCGACATGCTGCTGCTCGACGAGCCCACAAACCACCTCGACGCCGAGACCATCGCCTGGCTGCAACAGCACTTGATCGACTACAAGGGCACGATCCTGATCGTCACCCACGACCGCTATTTCCTCGACGACATCACCGGCTGGATCCTGGAGTTGGACCGCGGCCGCGGCATCCCCTACGAGGGCAACTATTCCGCCTGGCTGGAGCAGAAGGCCAAGCGCCTCGCGCAAGAGGCGCGCGAGGACAAGTCCAAGCAAAAGACGCTGGAGCGAGAGCTGGAATGGATGCGGCAGGGCGCCAAGGCGCGGCAGGCCAAGCAAAAGGCCCGGATCAACGCCTATAACGAACTCGCCGGCCAGTCCGAGCGCGAGCGCGTGGGCCGCGCGCAGATCGTCATCCCCAACGGCCCGCGCCTCGGCGACAAGGTGATCGAGATCGACGGCCTGAAAAAGGCGATGGGCGACAAGCTCCTGATCGAGGACCTCAGCTTTTCCCTGCCTCCCGGCGGCATCGTCGGCGTGATCGGCCCCAACGGCGCGGGCAAATCCACGCTCTTTCGCATGCTCACCGGGCAAGAGAGCCCGGATGCCGGCACCATCGAGTATGGCGACACCGTCAAGCTCGCCTATGTCGACCAGTCCCGCGATGACCTCAAGGCGACCGAGACGGTGTGGGAATCGATCTCCGGCGGCGCCGAGGTGATCGTGCTGGGCGACGCCCAGATCAACTCCCGCGCCTATTGCGGCGCGTTCAACTTCAAGGGCGGCGACCAGCAGAAAAAGGTCT
>JADQCC010000017.1 GCA_016278295.1 Roseovarius sp.
TCTTCCGGGTCGCCCACCCCCCATTCCTCGCGCCAGAGCGCGATATCCTCGGTCGGGCTCGTTCCCTCGTGAACAAGGAATTCCGCCACGTCAAAGCCGATCCCGCCCGCGCCCACGACCGCGACGCGGCGGCCCGCCTTTGCCGTCCCGCGCAGCACGTCGATATAGCTCAGCACGTTGGGGCCGTCCTGCCCCGGAATGCCCGGGTCGCGCGGCACCACGCCGGTGGCGATAATCACCTCGTCGAAGCCGGACAGGGCATCGGCCCCCACCTCCTGCCCCAGCCGCAGCGTCACCCCCGCCGCGCCTGCCATGACGCGGAACCAGTCCACCAGCCCGTTGAATTCCTCCTTGCCCGGGATCACTCGCGCCATGTTGAGCTGCCCGCCGATCTCGGCCGCGCGGTCAAAGAGCGTCACGTCGTGCCCCCGCTCCGCCGCCGTGATCGCCGCCGACAGCCCCGCCGGCCCCGCGCCGACCACCGCGATTCGCTTGGGGGCCTCGGTGGGCGCGATCACCAGCTCGGTCTCGTGGCAGGCGCGCGGGTTGACGAGGCAAGAGGTGAGCTTGCCGCTGAACGTGTGATCGAGGCACGCCTGATTGCACGCGATGCAGGGCGCGATGGTCCGGGCCCGCCCCTCCGCCGCCTTCTTCACGAACTCCGCATCGGCGAGGAAGGGGCGCGCCATGCTGACCATGTCGGCCACGCCCTCCGACAGCAGCTCCTCGGCCACCTCGGGCGTGTTGATCCGGTTGGAGGTGATGACCGGGATACCCACCTTGCCCATCAGCTTTTGCGTGACCCAGGCCCACCCCGCCCGCGGGACGCTCGTGGCGATCGTCGGAATACGCGCCTCGTGCCAGCCGATCCCGGTGTTGAGGATCGTGGCCCCGGCGTCCTCCACCGCCTGCGCCAGTTGCACCACCTCTGCGTGGGTGCTGCCCTCGGGGATGAGGTCGATCATGCTCAGGCGATAGATCAGGATGAAATCGCGGCCCACCGCCGCGCGCACCCGGCGCACCACCTCGACCGGCAGGCGCATCCGGTTTTCGTAAGAGCCACCCCAGCGGTCCTCGCGCCTGTTGGTGTGGGTGACGAGGAACTGGTTGAGGAAATAGCCCTCGCTGCCCATGATCTCGACCCCGTCATAGCCCGCCTCGCGGGCGCGCTCCGCCGCCGTGACGATATCGGCGATCTGCTTCTCGATGCCGTCCTCGTCCAGCGCCGTGGGCGTGAACGGCGAAATCGGCGACTTGATGGCCGAGGGCGCCACGCATTCCTTGCCATAGGCATAGCGCCCGGCGTGCAGGATCTGCATGGCAATGAGCCCGCCGGCGTCGTGCACCCGGTCGGTGACCACCCGGTGATTGGCGATATCCTCGGGGCTGAACAGCCCCGCCGCCCCGGGAAACACCCCGCCCTCGCGGTTGGGGGCCATGCCGCCGGTGACCATCAGCCCCACGCCGCCGCGCGCGCGCGCGGCATAGAACTCCGCCACCCGGTTCCAGTCGCGCGTCTCCTCCAGCCCGGTATGCATCGAGCCCATGAGCACGCGGTTCCTGAGCGTCACATGGCCCAGATCGAGGGGCGCGAGAAGGTGCGGATAATCGGTCATGGCTCTCTCCCTTGGCCAAGGCGATTTCAGAAAAAGCTGACAGACGTCTTCGGTCCGAAATTGCGCCGGAACAAGCCCAGTGATGCCGCGCCCACGCGTGCTTGTCACCCTGGAACGCTGCGTTACCGGGCGGGCAGGGCGGTGCTGCGCGCCCCGCAGGGGGGGGCGGGGCAAGGACAGGCAAGGGTGTCGTCAACGTGGAATTTCAAAGGACCGCGACGGTCTTTAGCCATTCCTTCATCCATTCCTCCGACGGGCTTTGCCGCGCAAAGGCGGCGGCGGGTTTCACCCCGCCACCCCGCCATTCCGCCATTCCGTCGCCCCAGACCGTTGATCCGGGTCACGCGGCGGATATTTCCGCCAGGATCATTCCAGCGTGCCGTTGGGCGTCAGCACGCGCTTGCCCCCCAGATACGGCACCAGCGCCTCGGGCACGCGCACCGAGCCGTCCGCCTGCTGCCCGTTCTCCAGCACCGCGATCAGGCACCGCCCCACCGCGAGGCCGGAACCGTTGAGCGTGTGCACGTAATCCGGCTTGCCGCCGCCCTCGGGGCGGAACCGTGCGTTCATCCGCCGCGCCTGGAAATCGCCGCAGACCGAGACCGAGGAAATCTCGCGATAGCTGTCCTGTCCCGGCAGCCACACCTCGATATCGTGGGTGCGCCGCGCGCCGAACCCCATGTCGCCGGTGCACAGCACCACCGTGCGATAGGCGAGGCCCAGCCGGTCGAGGATACCCTCGGCGCAGGCGGTCATCCGGTCAAGCTCGGCACGGCTCTCGCCCGGGTGGGTGATCGAGACCATCTCGACCTTCTCGAACTGGTGTTGGCGCAGCATTCCGGCGGTGTCGCGCCCGGCGCTGCCCGCTTCCGAGCGGAAACACTGGGTGTGGGCGACATGGCGGCGGGGCAGGGTGGCCGCCTCCACCGTGTCGCCATGCACGAGATTGGTCAGCGTCACCTCTGCCGTGGGCACCAGCCACCAGCCATTGGTGGTCTGATAGCTGTCCTCGCCGAATTTCGGCAGCTGCCCGGTGCCGCGCATCATCTCGTCGCGCACCAGCACCGGCGTCCAGGTTTCTTGCAGGCCGTTCTCGGTGATGTGGGTGTCGAGCATGAATTGCGCCAGCGCCCGGTGAAGCCGCGCCACCGCGCCCCGCAGCACCACGAAGCGGCTGCCGGAGAGCTTGGCGGCGGTCTCGAAATCCATGCCCGGAATGACCCCCGCGATCTGGTAATGCTCCCTGGGGGCAAAGTCGAACGCGGGCGGCGTGCCACGACGGTAAAGCTCGACATTGTCGGCCTCGTCCGCGCCCTCGGGGACATCGTCGAGGGGCAGGTTGGGCAGCCCCATGAGCGCCTCGGTCAGTTGCTGATCGAGATCGCGCGCCTGCGTCTGCATGGCCGCCACCTCGGCCTTCTTCTCCGAGACCAGCGCGCGCAGCCGCTCGAACCCGGCCTCGTCGCCCTTGGCCTTGGCGGCGCCGACCTCCTTGGAGGCCCGGTTCTGCTCCGCCTGCGCGGTCTCGGCGGCATGGATGCGCGCGCGCCGCGCCTCGTCGAGCGCGAGAATCTCGCCCGCGACCCCCTCCAGCCCCCGCCGGGCCATCGCCGCGTCAAAGGCTTGCGGGTTGTCGCGGATGGCGCGGATGTCGTGCATGGAATGGTCCCTCGCGTGAATCGTCTCAGGCGCGCTTATGCACCAGTTTTCCGGCGAGGTGTAGGGCGGTTGCGCCGTCCCTCATGCGCGGAGTAAAGGCCGCAGGCCGCCGCGCATCGCCGGGCCGCCCCCCGGCACGGCGATTTGGCAGGTGTTCACGAATCGCTCTGACCTTTTCCGAAACTGATTGCCATAAAGGGCTGCCGAACAGGCGGAGGATCGCCGCACCGCGACCCGACGATGTGCCCTGCCTCGGTTTGGGCGGGCGGGTCCGGCGGGGTGTAGTCTTTAAACCGGGATCGAAAGGCAAATCAAAACCGAGTGTCCACCGTTTGTGCCCCTGTAAAGCGCGCTTGTCTTATGACTTCCCCCGGTTCCCTTGCGATAAGGGAGCCGCAGCCCGAGGTCGAAAATCGCGTGCAGCAGGATCGCCCCCGCTGCCGCGACCGCCAAGGCAAAGAGAAGGATCACCACCCCGGACAGGATGGGGCCGAGCGGGCGCGCGACGGTCAGGACCCAACGCTGACGCAGGCCGAACCAGCCGGGGATATCGGGCTTCTCGGG
This sequence comes from Roseovarius sp., assembly GCA_016278295.1. Taxonomy (GTDB): domain Bacteria; phylum Pseudomonadota; class Alphaproteobacteria; order Rhodobacterales; family Rhodobacteraceae; genus Roseovarius. The sequence continues at coordinate 3,840 of JADQCC010000017.1, forward strand.
GGCGCTCACGGGGTCTGCCTTTCGCGGGTCATGGCCGCAACCTACCCGCGAAACGCGTCCAGCCCAAGCCCGCGCGCGCACCGACGCAATACCGACGTTATACCGACGCTGTGCAGCCCCCGCTTTCGCGCCTTGCAAATGCCCCGCCCGAACCTTAGGTTCCGCGTCAATTCGCGGGGCTGGGCCCTGCCATCAGACAAGGAACTCACCCCATGGAAGCCTTTACGCAATTCGTCCCGCTTATTCTGATCTTCGTCATCATGTATTTCCTTCTGATCCGTCCGCAGCAGAAAAAACTCAAGGAACACAAGGCGATGGTCGAGGCGCTGCGGCGCGGCGACCAGGTGGTGACCCAAGGTGGGCTGATCGGCAAGGTGGCCAAGGTCAAGGACGACAACGAGATCGAGGTAGAGCTGGCCGAGGGCGTCAAGGTGCGGGTCGTGCGCTCGACCATCGCGCAGGTGCTGTCCAAGACCGAGCCGGCCGAGGGCTAAAGGCCGCTACCTATCCTGCAAGACATTGAAAAGGCGCGATAATGCTGCAAATCGAATTGTGGAAACGCCTCCTGATCTGGGGCCTTGTCGCGCTCGGGCTGCTGCTGGCGCTGCCCAATGGATTCTACTCCCGGGTCGAGACCCGTAACGACGCCGCCGCCGCCATCGAGCGGGGTGCCAACCCCTCGGAATTGCAGGACGAATTGGCCCTCTGGCCCGAGTGGCTGCCCTCGAACCTGGTCAATCTCGGGCTCGACCTGCGCGGCGGCGCGCATCTGCTGGCCGAGGTGCAGGTGGGCGATGTCTACAAGGCGCGGCTGGAGGGCATGTGGCCCGAGGTACGCGACCTGCTGCGCGAAGAGCGCGATCGCGTGGGTGCGATCCGCCTGCAAGGCACTGAAAACGCAGAACTTCGCGTGCGCCTGGTCGAAAAACCCGAGATGGCCGAAGAGGCCGCGGCGCTGGTTCGCGGGCTTGCGCGCCCGGTTGCCAGCCTGACCGGAGCCGGGGCCAGCGACATCTCGGTGACGAGCGAAGGCGCCGATATCGTCGTGCGCCTGAGCGAGGCCGAACAGCGCGCCACCGACGAGCGCACCGTGCGCCAGGCGCTCGAGATCATCCGCCGCCGCATCGACGAGACCGGCACGCGCGAGCCAACGATCATGCGCCAGGGGGCAGATCGCATCCTGATCCAGGTGCCGGGCATCGGCTCGGCGGGCGAGGTCAAGTCGCTCATCGGCACCACCGCTCAACTGACCTTTCAGCCGGTGGTGAGCCGCACCTCCAACCCTGACGAGACCCCGGGCGCAGGCAACGAGATCCTGCCGGCGATGGACGAGGAGGGGGTCTACTACATCCTCGAGCGCGCGCCGGTCGTCACCGGCGAGGAACTGGTCGATGCCCAGCCGGATTTCGACCAGAACGGGCAACCCGCCGTCTCGTTCCGCTTCAACCCCACCGGCGCGCGCAAATTCGGCGAGTACACCGCCGAGAATATTGGTAATCCCTTTGCCATCGTGCTCGATGGCGAGGTGATCTCGGCCCCCGTGATCCAGAGCCACATCCCCGGCGGCTCTGGCATCATCACCGGCAATTTCACCGTCGAGGAGAGCACGCAGCTTGCCGTGCTGTTGCGCGCAGGCGCGCTGCCCGCGGGGCTCGAATTCCTCGAAGAGCGCACCGTCGGGCCGCAGCTTGGCGCCGACAGCATCGAGGCCGGCAAGATCGCCTGTATCGTGGCCTTCGCGCTGGTGCTGGCCTACATGCTGGCCTCCTACCGGGTGTTCGGGCTGTTCGCCAATATCGCGCTCATCATCAACGTCGGCCTGATCTTCGGCCTGCTGAGCCTGATCGGGGCCACGCTGACATTGCCCGGCATCGCCGGGATCGTGCTGACCATCGGCATGGCGGTGGATGCCAACGTGCTGGTTTTTGAGCGCATCAAGGAGGAGATGAAGACCGCCAAGGGCGCCGCCCGGGCGATCGAATTGGGCTATGAGAAGGCGATGAGCGCCATCGTGGACGCCAACATCACCACGTTCATCACCGCCGTGATCCTCTACGCGATGGGGTCGGGCCCGGTACGGGGCTTTGCCATCACGCTGGGGCTGGGCATCATCACCTCGATCTTCACCGCGATTTTCGTGACCCGACTGATTGCCATCATGTGGTTCGAGCGCAAGCGCCCCAAGACCGTAATGCAGGGTCGCGCGCTGCGTCTCGTGCCGCAGGAGACCGCGATCGACTTCTTCGGCCGGTGGAAGCTGTGGCTGGGTATTTCCGGCGTGATGATCCTCGTGGCGCTTGGCTCCTTTGCCGTGCAGGGGCTGAATTTCGGTATTGATTTCAAGGGCGGCACCACGATCCGCACGCAGAGCGCCGAGCCGGTGGATGTCGGTCAGTACCGCGATGCGGTGGGCGATCTGGGACTGGGGGATGTGAGCATCACGCAGGTATTCGACCCGACCTTCGGCCCCGAAGAGAACGTGGCGATGATCCGTATCCAGGCGCAGGACGAAGCCGAGAGCGTCTCGCCGGAGGTGATCGCCGAGGTCAGGGCGGCGCTGAAGGCGGAGGTGCCCGATATCCAGTTCACCTCGGTCGAAAGCGTCGGTCCCAAGGTTTCCGGCGAACTCATCCAGGCGGCGGTGATCGCCGTGGCGCTCGCCATCGCGGCGGTGCTGTTCTACATCTGGCTGCGCTTCGAGTGGCAATTCGCCGTGGGCGCGGTACTGGCGCTGGTGCACGACGTGGCGCTGACCGTGGGCGTGTTCTCGGAGTTGCAGATCCAGTTCGACCTGGCGATCATCGCGGCGCTCTTGACCATCGTCGGCTACTCGCTCAACGACACAGTGGTGGTGTTTGACCGCGTGCGCGAGAACCTGCGAAAATACAAGCAAAAGCCGCTCCGCGAGGTGCTCAACATCTCGATCAACGAGACGCTGAGCCGCACGATGATGACTTCGGTCACCACGCTGCTGGCGCTTGTCGCGCTCTATTTCCTCGGTGGCGACGTGATCCGGGGCTTCGTCTTCGCGATGATCTGGGGCGTGGTCGTGGGTACCTATTCGTCGATCTTCGTCGCCACCACCATTCTGATGTGGCTCGGGGTCAAGCGCGACTGGTCCAAACCCGACGCCACCGCCGGCACGCAATTTTCCAATGTGGATGCCTGAGCCGCTCGCAGCGACCCTCGCGACGCCTGGGTTGCCCTGGCTTATGCTGACTATCGGGGTGGCAGGTATCGTGCGCGGCTTCTCGGGGTTTGGCACGGCGCTGATCTTTGTCCCTGTCGCCGGGATATTCCTTGCACCGCAGGTGATCGTGGGCGTGATGATGCTGACCGGCATCGTCAGCTCATCGGCGCTGCTGCCGCGTGCGTGGGGGCAGGCGGATCGGCGCGAGGTGGGGCTGCTGGCCTTTGCCGCGCTGCTGACGGTGCCCTTGGGCCTGTGGCTGATGGCGCGAATCGACCCGGAACTGATCCGCTGGTGCGTGGCCGTGATCGCCACGGTGACGCTGGCGGCGCTGGTCTCGGGCTGGCGCTTTTCGGGGCGGGTGAGCCGTCCGCAACTGGTGGGCATCGGCGCGGCGGCGGGGGGCATCGGCGGGCTGACGGGG
>JADQCC010000198.1 GCA_016278295.1 Roseovarius sp.
CGCGTGAAACCGGTCGAGCACGCCCATCCGCTCCAGCAAAAGCCGCGCCAGCGCCTCGGGCTTGTTGGTGCAAATGGCCACGCGGTAGCCCGCGTCGCGCAGGCCCTCCACCGCCGCCATCGCACCGGGATAGAGCCGCGTGTGGTGGTCGATCTCGGCCTCGTAGGCGGCAAGCAACAAGGGATATTGCCGGTCGATCTCTGCCTCGTCCCCACCGCGCCCGAGCCGCTCCATGCCCAGCCGCAGCATCGCCCGCCCGCCGCGCAGCGCCACACCGACGTCGCGCGAGGGACACAGCAAATCCGCCACGCCCATTGCGCGAAAACAGGCATTGGCGGCGGCGATGAGATCGCCGCTGGTATCGGCCAGCGTGCCGTCGAGATCGAAGACCACGGTGCGCATCGCGCCCCCTTATCCTGCGTGTTCCGGCAGGAAACCGCTTAGCGCTGTCACCGAACGGTCACAAGGTTTTACTGCCCTCGCCCTTGCGCGACATTGCGGAATGTCTAGAACGACGCAGGCGTTGTTACCGGGAAAGAGATTGAACATGTCCGTTGCCCTGATCGTTCTTGCCGCCGGAAAAGGCACGAGAATGCACTCGGACCTGCCCAAGGTGCTGCACGAGGTGGCAAACGCGCCGCTGCTCGTCCATGCCATCGTGGCGGGAGAGGCGCTTGACCCCGCGCGCACCGTGGTGGTGGCGGGGCACGGCGCGGACGCGGTGCGCGCGGCGGTGGCCGCGCATGACGGCGCGGCGCAAGTGGTGATTCAGGCCGAACAGCGCGGCACCGCCCACGCGGTGGCGCAGGCAGCAGGCGCGCTTGGCGATTTCGACGGCGACGCGCTGGTGCTCTACGGCGACACGCCCTTTATCCGCCCCGAAACGCTCGGGCGGATGATAGAGGCGCGGCGCCATCACGACATCGTCGTGCTGGGCTTCGCGCCCGAAGAGCCGGGCCGCTACGGGCGGCTGGTGATGGAGGGCGAGAGCCTGATCCGCATCGTCGAATTCAAGGACGCCAGCGACAGCGAACGCGCCATCGGGCTGTGCAACAGCGGCGTGGTGATGGCACCCGCCGGCCTGCTCTTTGACCTGGTCGCCGACGTGGGCCGGGACAACGCCGCCGGGGAATACTACCTCACCGATATCGTTGGCATCGCCCGTGCGCGGGGCCTCAACGCCACCGCCGTCACCTGCGACGAGGCCGAGACGCTGGGCGTCAATTCCCGTACTGAACTCGCCGCCGCCGAGACCGCCTTTCAGGCGCGCGCCCGCGCCGAGGCGCTGGAGACGGGCATCACCCTCACCGCACCCGAGACGGTGCATTTCGCCCGCGACACGGTGGTGGGCCGCGACACGGTGATCGAGCCTTACGTGGTGTTCGGCCCCGGCGTCACCGTCGAATCCGGCGCGCATATCCGGGCGTTCTCGCATCTCGAGGGCTGTCACGTCTCGCGCGGGGCGGTGGTCGGGCCTTATGCCCGCCTGCGCCCCGGCACCGAACTGGCCGAGGACGTGCGCATCGGCAATTTCGTCGAGGTCAAGAACGCGATCCTCGACGAGGGCGCCAAGGTCAACCACCTGAGCTATATCGGCGATGCCGCGATCGGCGCGAACACCAATATCGGCGCGGGCACGATCACCTGTAATTACGATGGGGTGAGCAAGCATCGCACCACCATCGGCGCGAATGTGTTCATCGGCTCGGATACGATGCTCGTCGCGCCGGTGCGCGTGGGCGACGGGGCGATGACGGGGTCGGGCTCGGTCATCACCCGCGATGTCGAGGCCGGCGCGCTCGCCGTGGCGCGGGCGCGGCAAGAGGTCAAACCGGGCTTTGCCGCGCGGCTTTTCGCAAGACTGCGCGCGGCAAAGGACACTCGCAACGAGGGAGAGCGCTGATGTGCGGGATCGTCGGGGTTCTGGGAAATCACGAAGCGGCACCGATGCTGCTCGACGCGCTCAAGCGGCTGGAATACCGCGGCTATGACAGCGCCGGGGTTGCCACGGTCAACGCGGGCGGGCTCGACCGTCGCCGCGCGGTGGGCAAGCTGGTCAATCTCTCGGATCTGCTGGTGCACCAGCCGCTACCGGGCAAGGCCGGGATCGGCCATACCCGCTGGGCCACCCACGGCGCGCCCACCGAGACGAACGCCCACCCCCACCGCGCCGGACCGGTGGCGGTGGTGCATAACGGCATCATCGAGAACTTCCGCGAGCTGCGCGCCGAACTGGCCGAGGCCGGGTTCGGCCACGAGACCGACACCGATACCGAGACGGTGGCGCTGCTCACCCGCCGCCACATGCACGACGGCATGGGCGCCGAAGACGCCGCCCGCGCCACCATCGCGCGGCTCGACGGGGCCTATGCGCTGCTGTTCCTGTTCGAGGGCGAGGACAACCTGCTCATCGCCGCGCGCAAGGGCAGCCCGCTGGCCATCGGCCACGGCAAGGGCGAGATGTTCGTGGGCTCGGACGCCATCGCGCTCGCGCCGATGACCGACCGCATCACCTATCTCGAAGAGGGCGACATCGCCGTCGTGACCCGTGACGGGGTGATCATCACCGATGCCGAGGGACGCCGCGCCAACCGGCCCGTCAAGACCATCGCGCTCGACCACGCGCTGGTGGACAAGGGCGGGCACCGGCACTTCATGGCCAAGGAAATCGCCGAGCAGCCGATGGTCATCGGCAACGCCCTGCACCACTACCTGACAGAGGCCGGCGACGACATCCGCCTGCCCGACGCGCTGCCCGATCTCGCGGCCATCGAGCGGCTTACGCTGGTGGCGTGCGGCACGGCCTATTACGCCTGCCTCACCGCGAAATACTGGTTCGAGCAACTGGCGGGATTGCCCGTTGACGTTGATATCGCGTCGGAATTTCGATATCGCGAGCCGCCCATCGTACCCGGCACACTGGCCATTTTCGTCAGCCAGTCGGGCGAGACCGCCGACACGCTGGCCGCCCTGCGGTATTGCCGCGACAGGGTCGAGGGGATCGTCTCGGTGGTCAATGTCGAGGAAAGCTCGATCGCGAGAGAAAGCGATCTGGCGTTGCCAATCCATGCCGGGGCCGAGATCGGCGTCGCCTCGACCAAGGCGTTTACCTGCCAGCTCACCGTGCTGTTGCTGCTGGCGCTGCGCGCGGCGCACGCCCGCGGGCGGATCGACGCGGCGCGGCTTTCGGACCTGCTGTCGGCCCTGCGCGGCCTGCCCGCCACGCTCAACACCGCGATGGAGATCGACGCGCCGGTCCGCGACCTGGCGCGCGACCTGGCGGCGGTCCAGAGCACGCTGTTCCTGGGCCGCGGGCTGATGTATCCGCTGGCGCTGGAAGGGGCGCTGAAGCTAAAGGAAATCAGCTATATACACGCCGAAGCCTATGCCTCTGGCGAGTTGAAGCACGGCCCCATCGCGCTCATCGACGAGACCCTGCCGGTGATCGTCATGGCACCTTGCGACGCGCTGTTCGACAAGACCGTGTCGAACATGCAGGAGGTCATGGCGCGCGGCGGGCGGATCGTTCTGGTCTCGGATCCCGCCGGGATCGCGGCGGCGGGCGACGGCACGTTCCGCGCGATCACCATGCCGGTGACCGATCCGCTGCTGGCCCCCATCCTCTATGCCGTGCCGGCGCAGCTCATCGCCTATCACACGGCGATCGCCAAGGGCACCGACGTGGACCAGCCCCGCAACCTCGCGAAATCGGTGACGGTAGAGTGAACCTCACGGTTCAAACGCTCAACCTGCAGGTTCGACGCGCAATTCCGGCAGCGCGGTGAGCGGCAGGTCAAGGCTCTGGTAAGCCGCACGCGACATCCGGCTTCCCGCCCCCGGCGCGGCCTCGAGCGGGATCAGATCGAGCACCACCGAGGCTCCTGTTTCCGGGTCGCTCACCCGCCCGCGCATCGGCGACGTGACGAGCGGGGTGCGCATCCACAGCCCCGGGCGGGTCACATCGCCGAGCGAGGCAACCGTCGTCGCAGGCAGCGTGGGGGTGGCGGGCACGTCCTTCGCGGTTTCAGACGGTGGGGCGGGCGGCGGGCCGGTGGACCTCTCTGTCGGCCCGAGATGCGCACAGCCCCCGGCAAGCAGACAAACCAGCACGACACGCACCATTCCCGACATGGGGTGAACCTAACCGCCGCAACCGCGCCCCGCAAGATCACCCTTGCCCCGCGTCGCGCCGGGGCCTAGTTTCGCCACATGACCACACCGCTCATAGATCCGTTCCAGCGCGCCATTTCCTACCTGCGCGTCTCCGTCACCGACCGCTGCGATTTTCGCTGCGTCTACTGCATGTCGGAGAACATGACGTTCCTGCCCAAGAAGGAACTGCTGACGCTCGAAGAGCTGGACCGCATGTGCTCGACCTTCGTGAATCTCGGTGTCGAAAAGCTGCGCATCACCGGCGGCGAGCCGCTGGTGCGCAAGGGGATCATGACCTTCTTCGACGCCATGACCCGGCATCTGGAAACCGGCGCGCTGAAGGAGCTGACGCTGACCACCAACGGCTCGCAGCTCGGGCGGTTCGCGGACGACCTTCATGCCGCGGGGGTGCGGCGGGTAAACATCTCGCTCGACACGCTCGACGAGACGAAATTCGCCGACATCACCCGCTGGGGCCGCCTGCCGCAGGTGCTCAGGGGGATCGACGCCGCGCAAGCCGCCGGGCTGCGCGTCAAGATCAACACCGTGGCGCTCAAGGGCTTTAACGAAGACGAGCTGTTCACGCTGGTCGAGTGGTGCAAGGGCCGCGACATGGACCTCACCTTCATCGAGGTCATGCCGATGGGCGATATCGGCAACGAGGACCGGCTGGACCAATACTGGAAGCTGAGCGACCTGCGCGCCCGGCTGGCCGGGGAATACACGCTCACCGACCTGGCCGAGCGGTCGGGCGGTCCGGCGCGCTATGTACGGCTGGAGGAAACCGGGCAGAAGATCGGCTTCATCACGCCGCTCACCCATAATTTCTGCGAAAGCTGCAACCGCGTGCGGCTGACCTGCACGGGCGAGCTCTACATGTGCCTCGGTCAGGAGGACATGGCCGACCTGCGGCCCGCGCTGCGCAACCATCCCGGCGACGATGCGCCGCTGCAAGAGGCGATCCGCGCGGCCATCGCGATGAAGCCAAAGGGCCACGATTTCGACTATTCGCGCCAGTCGGTCGAGGGCCGCATGTCGCGCCACATGAGCCATACCGGCGGCTGATGCGCCGCGGCAATGTGCCCCTGCCGCTGCGGCTCTACGGCGCGGCGGCCAACCTGCTGGGGCCAGTGGCCTACGCCCGCGTGCAGCGCAAGCTCGCGGCCCACGGCACCGACCCGGCGCGCTGGCGCGAGCGGATGGGCCACGCCACCCTGCCCCGGCCCGAGGGGCGGCTGATCTGGTTTCACGCCGCCTCGGTGGGCGAGAGCGCCTCGGTGCTGCCGCTCGTCGCGCAGTGGGGCCGCGCGCAGCCGGAGACGGAATTCCTCATTACCTCGGGCACCGCCACCTCGGCCGAGATGCTCGCCCGCCGCCTGCCGCCGCGCAGCCGGCATCAGTTCGCGCCGCTCGACACGCGGCCCGCGCTGCGCCGGTTCCTGCGCCATTGGCGGCCCGATGCGGGCGTTTTCGTGGAAAGCGAGCTGTGGCCGCAGATGCTGCGCGAGAGCGCGGGCGCGGGCGTACCGCTGGCGCTGGTGAACGCGCGGCTGTCGGACCGCTCGGCGCGCGGGTGGGCGCGCGCGGCGCGCACCGCGCGCCACCTGCTGGGTCATTTCCGCCTGATCCACTGCCAGGATGCCCGCACCGAGGCCAACCTGCGCGCGCTCGGGCTCGACCGGGCGCGGCAGGGGCCGAACCTCAAGGCGCTGTCGGGCGCGCTGCCGGTGGACGAGACGGCACGCGCATCGCTGGCCGGGCAGATCGGCGACCGCCCGGTCTGGCTCGCCGCGTCGACCCATCCCGGCGAGGAGGAGATCGTGCTCGACGCGCATCGCCGCCTGCTGGCGCATCTGCCCGAGGCATTGCTGATCCTCGCGCCGCGCCACCCCGAGCGCGGTCCGGACCTGGAGGTGCTGATCGCGGAGCGGGGATTCACCGGCGCGCGCCGCGCCATCGGGGCCGTGCCCGCGCCGGAAACGCAGGTCTATCTCGCCGACACGCTGGGCGAGATGGGGCTGTGGTATGCGCTGTGTCCCGTCACCTGCCTGTGCGGGTCGTTCACGGCGGTGGGGGGGCACACACCCTATGAGCCCGCCCATGCCGGCTCGGCCATCCTGCACGGGCCGCTCTATGCCAATTTCGCCGAAATCTACCCCGCGCTCGATGCCGCCGGGGCGGGCGAGGAGGTCGCGGACGGGCGGCGCTCGCGGTGGCGCTTTCGCGGCTGCTGGGCGCGTCCGGCCGGCTCGATGCGATGCGCGACGCCGCGCGCGGGTTTGTCGCCGGGGACGCGGGCGCGCTGGACACGCTCACCGCCGACCTGACCGCCGCGCTGGGGCTGGAGGGCGCGTCATGACGCCTCGCTTCATCTTGCCGGAAATATCCGGATCCCACCGCCCATGACCGAGCTCATCGTCACCAATTTCAACCGCAACTTCACCGGCGTCTCGGCCACGGCGGCGGGGGTGGTGCGGGTGCAGGCGGGGCGCTACGACATGGCGCTCTCGGATGTCGCGCTGCCCGGCTGCCCCGCGCCGGTGAGCCGCGCCGAGGCGCGGCGGCTGTCGCGGGGCCCGGGGGCACGACCGTTCACCATCTGGCATGTGCGGCGCAACAGCGAGATGCGCGCCGCGCTCTGGGCGCGCGACGTGCTGCGGTTGCCCATCCGCATCGTCTTTACCTCCGCCGCGCAGCGCCGCCACTCGGCACTGCCGCGCTGGCTCATCTCGCGGATGGATGCGGTGATCGCCACCACCGAGGCGGCGGGCGAGCTGGTTCCGCACCTGCGTGCGGTGGTGCCCCACGGGGTGGATTGCGACCGCTTCGTCCCCGCACCCGACCGCGCGGCGGCGTGGCGGGCCACCGGCTATCCCGGCGCGCGGGGCATTGCCACCATCGGGCGCATCCGCCCCGAAAAGGGCACCGACCGCTTCGTGGCCGCGATGCTGGAGGTGCTGCCGCGCCATCCCGATCTCACCGCGCTGGTGATCGGGCGGGCGGCCAAGGCGGATATGGCGTTTCTCGACCGGCTGAAGGCGCAGGTCGCCGGGGCGGGACTGGCCGGGCGGGTGCTGTTCGTGGGCGAGATCGCACCCGGTGACTTGGGCGGGCTGCTGCCGGCGCTGAGCCTGATCGTGCAACTGCCGCGCTACGAAGGGTATGGCATGGTGCCGCTGGAGGGCATGGCCTGCGGCGTGCCGTTCGTGGCGGCGCAGGCCGGGCATTACGCCGAGTTCTCGGCGCAGGGGCGCGCCGGGATCGTGACCGGCGAT
>JADQCC010000261.1 GCA_016278295.1 Roseovarius sp.
CCACAAGCACGCCCGGCGCGCGGAACGGGATCGCGGGGCGCAGCACCCTCATATCCCCCCGGCGCGGGCGAGCCACGCAAGCCCCGCCACGGCAAACGCCGCGCAGCCCGCCGCCGCGTGTCGGCCCCAGCCATGCCCGGCGCGGGCATAGATCGTGGCATCGTGCAGGCCCATCAGGCCCAGCACCCCGAACAGCGCGGCGATCGCGCCCGCATCGCCCTGCAGCATTGCCAGCACCGCCAGCACGGCAAGGGCGAGGTAGCGATTGGCCATGACCTGCGGCAGGTTTTCGGCGTGGTGGCCGGCCAGCCGCAGACCCGAGGCCGGATCGCGCAGGACAGCAACGCCAAGCACCGCGAGCGAGACAGCCCCGGCCCCGGCAAGCCCCGCGCTCAGACGGCCCAGCTCGATCACCTGTCGATCTCCCCGAACACGACGTCCAGCGTGCCGATCAGCGCCGCCACGTCGGCCAGCTGGTGCCCCTTGGCGATGTGATCCATCGCTTGGAGGTGCAGAAAGCCCGGCGCGCGCAGCTTGGCCCGATAGGGCCGGTTGGTGCCATCGGCCACGAGGTAGACGCCAAATTCGCCCTTGGGCGCCTCGACCGCCGCATAAACCTCGCCCTCGGGCACGTGGAAGCCTTCGGTATAGAGCTTGAAGTGATGAATGAGCGCCTCCATCGAGCGCTTCATCTCGCCGCGCTTGGGCGGGGTCACCTTGCCCCGCGACAGGATATCGCCCTGCCCTTCGGGGGCCCGAAGCTTCTCGATGGACTGGTGTATGATCCGCAGGCTCTGGCGCATCTCTTCCATCCGCACGAGGTAGCGGTCGAAGCAATCGCCGTTCTTGCCCACCGGCACGAGGAAGTCGAACTCGTCATAGCATTCGTAGGGCTGCGCGCGGCGCAGATCCCACGCCATGCCGCTGCCGCGCACCATCACGCCGGAAAAGCCCCAGTCGAGCGCCTCCTGCTGGCTGATAATGCCGATATCGACATTGCGCTGCTTGAAGACGCGGTTCTCGGTGAGCAGGCCGTCGATATCGTCGATCACGGTCGGGAATTCATTGGCCCAGGTCTCGATGTCGTCGAGCAATTCCGGCGGCAGGTCCTGGTGGACGCCGCCGGGCCGGAAATAGGCCGCGTGCAGCCGCGCGCCACAGGCCCGCTCGTAGAAGATCATCAGCTTCTCGCGCTCCTCGAACCCCCACAGCGGCGGGGTGAGCGCGCCCACGTCCATCGCCTGTGTGGTGATGTTGAGCAGGTGGTTGAGGATGCGCCCGATCTCGGAATAGAGCACGCGAATGAGGCTCGCGCGGCGCGGCACCTCCGTTCCGGTGAGACGCTCGATGGCGAGGCACCAGGCATGTTCCTGGTTCATCGGCGCGACATAATCGAGCCGGTCGAAATAGGGCAGGTTCTGGAGGTAGGTGCGGCTCTCCATCAGCTTTTCGGTGCCGCGATGCAGCAGGCCGATATGCGGATCGCAACGCTCGACCAGCTCGCCGTCAAGCTCCAGCACAAGCCGCAGAACGCCATGTGCCGCAGGGTGTTGCGGGCCGAAGTTGATGTTGAAGTTGCGGATCTTCTGCTCGCCCGTGAGGGCGTCGTCAAAGCCTTTGGAGCCGTCCATTACTTGCGCCCCCCGTCAAGCTTGTCGCGGAATGCCATCACCCACAGCAGGATCAGCGCCCCCAGCGGGATGATCGCCGCCACCGACACCCAGTTGGGGATGCCGAATTTCGGCAGCAGCCGCCAGAAGGGCACCACGACGAGCACCGCGAAGATCAGCATGAGGATCAGACCGCCGCCACCCATGCCGTAGCCTCCCATTCCATAGCCTCCGCCCATCATTTCGCGTCCTCCTTCTCATCGCCCGGAAGGATGTAGTCGGCGCCCTCCCAGGGCGACATGAAATCGAATTGCCGGTATTCCTGCACCAGTCTGACCGGCTCGTAGACGACGCGCTTTTGCACCTCGTCATAGCGCACTTCGGTATAGCCCGTGGTCGGGAAATCCTTGCGCAGCGGGTAGCCGCGAAAGCCGTAATCGGTGAGGATGCGGCGCAGGTCGGGGTGGCCGGTAAAGATGATGCCGAACATGTCGAACACCTCGCGCTCGAACCAGTTGGCCGCCGGATAGACCTCGCAGAGCGAGCGCAGCATGTCCTCTTCGCGGACCGCCACGCGCAGGCGGATGCGGTGGTTCTGATACATGCTGAGCAGGTGATAGACCACGTCGAACCGCTTGGGCCGCTCGGGCCAGTCCACGGCGGTGATGTCCACCAGCGTGGAAAAGGCGCAGTTCTGATCGGTCTTTAGAAACTCTGCCAGCCCGGCGATGTTCGAGGGGGCCACATCGACGGTGATCTCGCCATGCGCGATCTGCCAGCCCAGCACGCAATCGGCGCGCTTGGCCTCGATATACTCGCCCATTTCCTTGAGTTGCTTGCTCATCTCACGATCGTCCCCGTCCGGCGGATTTTGCGCTGCAACTGCATGATCCCGTAGACCAGCGCCTCTGCCGTGGGCGGGCAGCCGGGCACGTAGATATCCACCGGCACGATCCGGTCGCAGCCGCGCACGACGCTGTAGCTGTAGTGGTAGTAGCCGCCGCCATTGGCGCACGACCCCATCGAGATGACATAGCGCGGCTCGGGCATCTGGTCATAGACCTTGCGCAGCGCGGGCGCCATCTTGTTGGTCAGCGTGCCGGCCACGATCATCAGGTCGGACTGCCGCGGGCTGGCGCGCGGCGCGGTGCCGTAGCGCTCGAGGTCATAGCGCGGCATGGAGGAGTGCATCATCTCCACCGCGCAGCAGGCCAGGCCAAAGGTCATCCAGTGCAGGCTGCCGGTGCGCGCCCAGTTGATGATATCCTCGGTCGAGGTGACGAGGAATCCCTTGTCCTGCAATTCGGCATTGAGCGCCTGCGAGGCGGGGTCGAGATCCTTGCCGGCATCATACGCTTCGGCCGGTGCGAGACTCGACGGCCCGGATTTGACCCGCGGGCTCTGTTCGCCCAGCCCCTGGGTCTGGGTGACGAGCGCGTCGTCACGATCTTTTACTGCCATTCCATCGCTCCTTTGCGCCATTCATAGGCAAAGCCTGCGGTCAGGACCGCCAGGAACACCATCATCGACCAGAAGGCGGCCATGCTGAGGTCCTGAAACGCGACTGCCCAAGGAAATAGCATGGCAATCTCGAGGTCAAATATGATGAACAGGATCGACACGAGATAGAACCGCACGTCGAACTTCATCCGCGCATCGTCAAAGGCGTTGAAACCGCATTCATAGGCGCTCACCTTCTCGGGATCGGGATGGCGCACGGCGATCACCACGGCGGCGAGGATCAGGACAAGCCCCAGGCCGATGGCAACCGCGAGAAGGACCAGGATCGGGAGATATTCCCTCAGCATCTCTTCCACGGGATGGCTCCTTTCATGCGCGGCCCCGCGCGCACCAAGTTGGCTGCATATGGACCGGGTTTAAACCTGCCCCTCTGCCCGGTCAACCGAAGCCGCGCCGGTTTGCAAGCCTACTGAGGTGGAATCATGGGGTTTGTATGCGATGGTATGCGGCTTTGTGCCGCAATTGGTCCGAAAACCGGACCGCGCCTTGCCGCGCCGCGGCAAGCGCCGCGACTCAGCCCTGCTGCCAACCCGGTGCGCGGCGCTCGAAAAAGGCGGCGATGCCCTCGGGGGCCTCGTCCCCGGCCCATGTCTCGGCCAGGGCCGCGATGGTGTGGTCGATCACCGCGTCGTCGATGCGCGGCCCGAAGCCGCGCAGCAGCGCCTTGGCCCGCGCCACGGCCCCCGGCGCGCAGGAGAGGTAGGGCGCGACCTCTTGCTCGACGACCGTATCGAGATCGCTCTCCGGCACCGCCCGCGCCAGGAGGCCGAGCGCCACCGCCTCGTCCGCGTCGAACCGGCGGCCCGACATGAAGACACGCCGGGCCTTTGCCTCGCCCATGCGCGCGGCCACGTATGGCCCGATGGTGGCCGGAATCAGCCCCAGCCGCGTCTCGGTGAGCGCGAATTGCGCGCCCTCTGCCCCGATCACCACGTCGCACACGCTCATCAGCCCGATACCACCGCCAAAGGCATTGCCATGCACCCGCCCGATCAGGGGCTTGGGCAGGGTATTGAGCGCCTGAAGCATGTGCGCCAGTTTCGCGGCCTCTTTCGACCGGGGCTCCGGGTCGGCGTCGAACTGCGCCCGCATCCAGCCCAGGTCGCCACCGGCGCAGAACGTGCGGCCCCTTGCCGCCAGCACCACGGCCCGCACGCCACCATCGGCGCCGAGGTCCTGCGCCGCGCTGTGCAATTCGGCGATCATCTGCGCCGACATGGCGTTGTGCTTCTCGGCCCGGTCGAGCCAGAGCGTGGCCACGCCGCGCGTGTCGGCCTCGATGGTGATGGTCTCGGTCATGCCCGCTCGCTCCTGCTTGCGCCAAATTTCTTCAAACGAAATTTGGGAAAAATCTGTTCAGGATTCTTGCCCCTCGCCCCGCAGCGCCCGCGCCATCGCGGCGGCGCGCGCCAGCACCTCGCGGTCGAGCCCGGTCTCGTAACCCAGCGCCGCCAGCCGCTCCTGCACCGCCTCTGTGGCCACGTTGCCCGCCGCGCCGGGCGCGTAGGGACAGCCGCCCAGGCCGCCCACGGCGGCATCGAACACCCGCACCCCGCGCGCCAGCGCCGCCTCTATATTATCGAGCGCGCGGCCCGAGGTGTCGTGGAAATGCCCGGCGAGCCGGTCCGCCGGAACAACCTCCGACACCGCCGCAAGCATCGCGTGCACCGCCTCGGGCGTGCCCCGCCCGACGGTGTCGCCGAGGCTGATCTCGTAGCAGCCCATCTGCCACAGGCTTTCGGCCACCTGCGCCACCTGCGCGGGGTCAACCGGTCCGTCATAGGGGCATTCCACCACGCAGGAGACATACCCGCGCACGCGCAGCCCCTCGGCCCCCGCCGCCTCGGTAACGGGGGCAAAGCGCGCAAGGCTTTCCTCGATGGTGGCGTTGATATTGGCCTTCGAGAACCCCTCGGATGCCGAGCCGAAGATCGCCACCTCGTCGGCCCCCGCCTCGAGCGCATCCGACAGCCCCCGCATATTGGGTGTGAGCGCGGCATAGCGCACCCCCGGCGCCCGCCGGATGCCGCGCAGCACCTCGGCCGAGTCGGCCATCTGCGGCACCCATCTGGGGCTGACGAAACTCGCCACCTCGATCCGGGCAAAGCCCGCCGCGCTCAGGCAATCCACCAGCGCGATCTTGTCGCGCGTGGCGATCCGGGCGGCCTCGTTCTGCAACCCGTCGCGCGGACCCACCTCGAAGATTTCAACACTCTCGGCCATCACCCCTCCTCCGGCACAGGATAGAACTCCTGCGCATAGATGTCCTGCTCGCCGTCCCGCGCCTTGGCGCGCCGATAGGCGGGCCGCGCGCGCAAGCCATCCCAATAGGCCATCAGGCGCGGGTATTGGTCCAGATCGACGTAGTAGCGCGCCAGCTCGAACCCGTAGGCGAACATGATATCCGCCGCCGAGAAACCCGAGGGCAGGAGGTGATCGCCCTCCATCCGCGCCTCCATCGCCGCCAGCACCGCGCGCAGCCGCGCGTTCAGGAGCTTCACCACCGTGGCCGAGGGGCGCGCGGGCGGGCGCAGGAACACCTGGTTGAGGTTGAGATTTTCCAACAGGCACCCCACCGTCTCGGACAGGCTCAGCACCTCCAGAAACCGCGCGCGCTCGGGCTGACCCGGCAGCGGCATCAGCCCTGCCTCGCCGTAGGTCTCGCACAGCATCTGCACGATGGCCGCGCTCTCGACCCAGACCGCGCCATGATGCTCCAGCACCGGCACCCGCCCGGCGGGCGACAGCGCGAGAAAGTCGGGCGCGCGCAACGAGCCGTCGCGGATCGAGTAATAGCGGACGTCATACACCAGCCCCAGTTCCTCGAGCAGCCACATCACCCGCAGCGAGCGCGCCAGCGGCACATGGTGCAGGCGGATCATGCCTCTTCCTCCAGCCGGATCAACGCCGCGCCCGCCGATACCTGCTCGCCCGCCGCCACCAGAACCTCGCCGACCACGCCGTCACGCGCGGCCAGCAGGCTGTGCTCCATCTTCATCGCCTCCAGCACCGCGAGGCGGTCGCCTTTGCTGACGGTCTGCCCGGCCCGCGCCAGCACCGCCTTGACCAGCCCCGGCATCGGCGCCTCGACGAGCGCGGCATCGCCGCCCGCCGCGCCCTCGCGCGCCAGCGGATCGACCAGTTCGAAGCGCAGCCCGTATTGCGCAAAGACGGTGATCCGCGCGCCGTCCACGGCCACCTGCGGCGCGACCGCACCGTCAAGCCGCCATTGCCCGTCCACGCGCCGCACCGCAACGCGGACCCCGCCCACCGTCACGTCATGGGCATCCGCCGACAGTGTCGCCAGGCAAAGCACGATCTCGTCGCCCGCGTGGAGCAGCGTTACCGTGCGTTCCAGCGGTTGCCACAGGGCGAACCCGGCCTCCGGCGGCGCCTCGTGCATGAGGCCCAGCCCGGCCACCGCCGCCAGCGCGGTCTCGCGCGGGCCCGGTGCGGGCGGCACCACCAGCGCGTCGATATCCCGCGCGATCAGCCCGGTATCCACATCGCCCGCCGCGAACCCCGCATGCCGCGCGAGCGCGCCGAGAAAGGCAAGGTTGGTCACCGTGCCCGCCACCTCGGTACGTTCCAGCGCGCGTGCCATCCGCCGTAGCGCGACCGCGCGCGAGGGGCCGTGGGTGACCAGCTTGGCGATCATCGGGTCGTAGAACGGGCTGATCTCGTCGCCCGCCCGCACGCCGCTATCGGCGCGGGCCCCGCCGGGAAACGCGAGGTGCGTCAACCGCCCGGTCGCGGGCAGGAACCCCTTTGGCACATCCTCGGCATAGAGCCGCGCCTCGAAGGCATGGCCGGTGATCGTCAGATCCTCCTGGCGGAGCGGCAGCCCCTCGCCCGCCGCCACGCGCAACTGCCACTCCACCAGATCGACACCGGTGATCGCCTCGGTCACCGGATGCTCGACCTGCAGGCGCGTGTTCATCTCCATGAACCAGAACCCGTCGGGGCGCAGCCCGTCCGAGCCATCGACGATGAATTCCACCGTGCCCGCCCCGCTATAGCCGATCGCCTCGGCGGCCCGCACCGCGGCCTGCCCCATCGCCGCGCGCATCTCGGGTGTCATGCCCGGCGCGGGGGCCTCCTCGATCACCTTCTGATGACGCCGCTGGAGCGAGCAGTCGCGCTCGAAGAGATGCACCGCGCCGGTCCCGTCGCCGAACACCTGCACCTCGATATGGCGCGGCTTTTCCACGAATTTCTCGATCAGAACATCGGCGTTGCCAAAGG
>JADQCC010000111.1 GCA_016278295.1 Roseovarius sp.
TCGAAATACGCCGGGGGTGTGGGGGCAGCGCCACCACGAGACGCCATGACCGAATCCGCGCCTTTCGATCTGCCGGACGATCCGAAACTCACCCATAACATCGTCCATTTCGCCCGCGCGCTCAGGGCCGCCGGGCTACCGGTGGGGCCGGGGCGCGTGATCGACGCGGTGCGCGCGGTCGCGGCGGCGGGGTTCACCTCGCGGTCCGATTTCTTCTACGCGCTGCGTGCCTGTCTGGTGACACGACCCGAGCACCTGACTGTTTTCGCGCAGATATTCCGCCTCTACTGGCGCGATCCGCGCTACATGGAGCACATGATGGCGATGATGCTGCCCGCCATTCGCGGCGTGCAGGAGGACCGTGGCGCCGCTCCTGCCGAGAAACGTGCGGCGGAAGCGCTGCTCGACGGGGCGGACCGGGCACCGCCCGAGAGCGCCGGCGAGGAGCCCGACGAAGAGACGGTGATCGAGATTGACGCCACCGCCACCATGTCGCGCGAGGAGCGACTGCGCAGGCTCGATTTCGAACAGATGTCCAATGCCGAGATCGCAGAGGCGAAGCGGATGCTGGCGCGGTTGTCGCTGCCGGTGCGTCCGCTGGCCTCGCGGCGAGGGATTGCCGATCCGCATGGGCCGAGGCTTGACGCGCGCGCGAGTATGCGAGCGGCTCTGCGGCGGGGGGGTGAGATGCGTCGTTTGCATCGCAAGACCCCGCGGGAGCGATGGCCGAACCTTGTGGTGCTTTGCGATATTTCCGGGTCCATGAGCCAATACAGCCGCATGGTTCTGCATTTTCTTCATGCCGTTGCCAATCACAAGGGTGTCGGCTGGGCGCGGGTCCATGCCTTCACATTTGGCACGCGGCTCACTAACATCACGCGCCATCTGGCCACCCGTGACGTCGATGCGGCGCTCGCCGCCGCCGGAAGGCAGGCGCAGGACTGGGAGGGCGGTACACGGATCGGCGCATGCCTGCATGCATTCAACCGCGACTGGTCGCGCCGGGTGATGGGGCAGGGGGCGGTGGTGCTGCTCATCACCGACGGGCTCGACCGCGAGGAGGCGGGACAACTGGGTCACGAGATGGAGCGGCTGCATCTCTCGGCGCGGAGGCTGATCTGGCTCAATCCGCTGCTCCGGTGGGACGGGTTCGCGCCCAAGGCAAAAGGCATCCGGGCGATGCTGCCGCATGTCGATGCGTTCCGCGCCGGCCATTCGGTCGCCACTCTCGAAGAGCTTGCCGAAGCGCTCTCGGGCGTCGAGGATGGTGGCGAAAGGGTGCGCCTGATGGCAGCGATGGAGGGGTGACAAGGCATGACGGATCGGTTTGACGATATCCCCGAGACCGCACTCGCCTGGCACCAGGCGGGCAAGGGGGCGGCACTCGCCACCGTGGTCGAGACCTGGGGCAGCGCGCCGCGCCGGGTAGGCAGTCAGTTGGCAATCAGCGGCGAGGGCGAGATCGCAGGCTCGGTCTCGGGCGGCTGCGTCGAGGGTGCGGTGGTGGTCGAGGCGCTGGATGCCATAGAGGCAGGCCGGCCGGTGATGCTGGAATATGGCGTGTCGGACGGCGATGCCTTTGCCGTGGGGCTGGCCTGTGGCGGCACGATTCGGGTGTTGGTGGAGCCGGTGGCGTCGGTCATGCCCGAGGAGGTGCTGGCTAACCTGGTGCTGGCGCGGGAAGGCCGCGTGCCGGTGGCCTATGTCACCGGCATGACGGCCGCGCGGCGGCTGGAGCGCGAGGGGCACGAAGCGCGGTTTCGCATGGACCGCTCGGGCTTCGAGGAGGATGGCGAGACCTTTGTCGCCATCCACAACCCGCCGCTGCGCCTCATTATCGTGGGGGCTGTGCACGTCGCGCAGGCTCTCGTGCCGATGGCGCGGATCGCGGGTTATGATCCGATCCTGATCGACCCGCGCGAAAGCTTTGGCTCCGAGGCACGGTTTCCGGGCGAGACGGTGCTGGATGACTGGCCCGACGAGGGCTTACGCATGCTGGGGCTTGATCAGCGCACGGGGCTCGTGCTGCTGACGCATGATCCCAAGCTGGACGATCCCGCGCTGATGGAGGCGCTACGCTCGGAGGTGTTCTATATCGGGGCGCTGGGCTCCACGCGCACCCATGCCAAGCGCGTGACACGGCTGGAGGAGGCCGGGTTTTCCGAAGCCGAGATTGCGCGCATTCACGGCCCAATCGGCCTTGATATCGGGGCGGCGGGGCCGGCAGAGATCGCGGTAAGCATCCTGGCCGAGATGACGCGGGTTTTGAGGAAAGGCGTATGAAATTCGGCGCCGTGCCGCTGGATCAGGCAGAGGGCGCGATCCTCGCCCATTCCGAGCAGGTGGCCACCGGGCGGCTGCGCAAGGGGGTGGTGCTGGGCGCGGGCGAGATCGCGGCGCTGGCGGCGGCGGGCTATGGCGAGGTGACGGTCGCGCGGCTGGAAGCGGGCGATCTGCACGAGGATGCCGCCGCCGATACGCTGGCGCGCGCGCTGCATGACGGGGCCGACGGGATTGGCCTGAGTTCCCCCTTCACGGGCCGCGTGAACCTGACAGCCGAAGTGCCCGGCGTGGTTTGCCTCGACGCCGCCGCCATCAACGCAGCCAACGCCATCGATTCGATGATCACTGTCGCCACCGTGCCCGACCACCACCAGATCCGTGCAGGCGGCATGATCGCGACGGTCAAGATCATCGCCTATGGCGTGCCGAGTGCGGCGGTGGAGCGCGCGGCAGAGGCCGCGCGTGGCGCGGTGCGGCTGGCCACGGCGCGGTATGCCACCGCGAGCCTCGTCGTAACAGAGGTACCGGGTGGACCGGGGGAGAAGGGCACGGACGCCATCGCGGCGCGGGTCACCGGACTGGGGATGGAGATGGCAGGGACCACCACCTGCGCCCATCAGGAGGGCCCGCTGGCGACGGCCATCGCTGCTGCCCCGGGCGATATCGTGCTGATCCTTACGGCCTCGGCCACCTCGGATGCGCAGGATACCGCGCCCGAGGCGCTGCGCCGCGCGGGTGGGCGGCTTATCCGGTTTGGGTTGCCCGTCGACCCCGGCAACCTGCTGTTCCTGGGTGAGATCGGCACGCGGCCCGTGATCGGCCTGCCCGGCAGCGCGCGCAGCCCGGTGCTGCACGGGGCCGACTGGGTGCTGGCGCGAGTGGCCTGTGGGCTGCCCTGCGGCGCCGCGGAGATCGCCGCGATGGGGGTGGGCGGGCTGCTGAAAGAAATTCCCACGAGGCCGCAGCCGCGCCGCAGCCCGCGCGGCTGACCGCAGGTGCGCGGTGGGCATGCTCAAGTATCATTTGAGTTTTGCGGAACGGACGCTAGGCTCAGGTCAGGAAGCTACGAACAAAGCAACCGGGAGGAGCCAATGCCAGAGATTAGCATGACCGTGAACGGCAAGCCAGCGAAAGGCCACATCGAGGGCCGAACGCTGCTTGTGGATTTCATCAGAGAAAATCTCGGCCTGACGGGGACGCATGTCGGCTGTGACACCAGCCAGTGCGGTGCCTGTGTGGTGCATGTGGATGGGCGCGCAGTGAAAGCGTGCACCATCTTTGCCGCCGAGGCAGAGGGGGCCGAGGTGAAGACCATCGAGGGGATGGCCGAACCTGACGGCACGATGCATCCGATCCAGGCTGCGTTCCAGGACCATCACGGGTTGCAATGCGGGTTCTGCACGCCGGGCATGGTGATGTCGGCGGCGGCCCTTCTGGCCGAGAACCCGACGCCGACGGAGGCGGAGATTCGCGCCTACCTAGAGGGCAATATCTGCCGCTGCACGGGGTATCACAACATCGTCAAGGCGATCATGGCGGCGTCGGGGCAGGATGTGAGCCGGATCGCCGCGGAGTGAGTTGGCAAGAGGGGGCACTGCCCCCGCGCCTGCGGCGCTCCCCCGGAGTATTTCGGGAAAGATGAAGCGCGGCGGGGGATGAACGGGGAAAGACTCCGGAGGATTCAGGGAGGATCGAGACATGCCAAAGGATGGAGGCATCGGTGCCAGCAGCAAGCGGCGCGAGGACGTGCGCTTTCTGACCGGCACGGGAAATTATACCGACGATATCAACCTGCGCGGCCAGGCCTATGTGCATTTCCTGCGCTCGGACGTGGCGCATGGGCGGCTGAGCAAGGTCGATACCACCGAGGCCGAGGGCATGCCCGGCGTCGTCCGGGTCTTTACCGGTGCGGATTTCGAGGGTGTCGGCGGCCTCCCCTGCGGCTGGCAGGTTACCGACCGGTTCGGCGAGGTGATGCAGGAGCCGGCGCACCCGGTGCTGGCGCAGGGCAAGGTGCGCCACGTCGGCGATCCCATCGCCGCCGTGGTGGCCGAGACCCGCGAGCAGGCGCGCGACGCCGCCGAGGCGATCGTGCTCGATATCGAGGAATTGCCCGCTGTCGTTGACATGAAGGCGGCGCTGAAGGACGGCGCGCCGAAGGTCCATGACGATCTCACCTCGAACCTGTGCTATGACTGGGGCTTCGTCGAGGAGAACAAGGCGGCGGTGGACGAGGCGTTCGAGAAGGCAGCGCATGTCACCTCGCTGGAGCTTGTCAATAACCGGTTGATCGCCAATCCGATGGAGCCGCGCGTGGCGGTGGGGGATTTCAACCGCTCGACGGGCGATTCGACGCTCTACACCACCAGCCAGAACCCGCATGTGATCCGGCTGCTGATGGGCGCCTTCGTACTGGGCATCCCCGAGCACAAGCTGCGCGTGGTGGCGCCCGATGTCGGGGGCGGCTTCGGTTCTAAGATCTATCATTATGCCGAGGAGGCGTTCTGCACCTTCGCGGCCAAGGCGCTGAACCGGCCCGTGAAGTGGACCTCGACGCGGGGCGAGGCGTTCATGTCCGACGCCCACGGCCGCGACCATGTGACGAAGATCGAGCTGGCGCTTGACGCCGACAACAACTTTACCGCGCTGCGCACCGATACCCATGCCAACATGGGGGCGTATCTGAGCACCTTTGCGCCCTGTGTGCCGACCTGGCTGCACGGCACGCTGATGGCCGGAAACTACAAGACGCCGCTGATCTACGTGAACGTCAAGGCGGTGTTCACAAATACCGTGCCGGTGGATGCCTATCGCGGTGCCGGGCGACCCGAGGCGACCTATCAGCTGGAGCGCGTGATCGACAAGGCGGCGCGCGAACTGGGCGTCGATCCGATCACACTCAGGCGGCAGAACTTCATCACCGAGTTTCCCTATGCCACGCCGGTGGCGGTGGAATACGACACCGGTGATTATCACGCCACGATGGACAAGCTCGAGGAGATCGCCGACATCAAGGGCTTCGCCGCCCGCCGGGCCGAGAGCGAAAAGCGCGGCAAGCTGCGCGGCCTCGGCGTCAACTGTTATATCGAGGCCTGCGGCATCGCGCCGTCGAACCTCGTCGGCCAGCTTGGTGCGCGCGCGGGCCTCTACGAGAGCGCCACGGTGCGCGTCAACGCCACCGGCGGGCTAACCGTTATGACCGGCAGCCACAGCCACGGGCAGGGACACGAGACCACCTTTGCACAGGTGATCGCCGAGATGATCGGCATCGACGCCGACCAGGTGGATATCGTGCATGGCGACACCGCCCGCGTGCCGATGGGAATGGGCACCTATGGCTCGCGCAGCCTCGCGGTTGGCGGCTCGGCGATGGTGCGCGCCACCGAGAAGATCATCAACAAGGCGCGCAAGATAGCAGCCCACCTGATGGAGGCCTCGGAAGGCGATATCGAGTTGAAGGACGGCCAGTTCACCGTTGCCGGCACCGACAAGTCGGTGGCCTGGGGTGACGTGACGCTGGCGGCCTACGTGCCGCACAACTACCCGCTCGATGATATCGAGCCGGGGCTGGAGGAGACGGCATTCTACGATCCGGCCAACTTCACCTATCCGGCGGGGGCCTATGCGGCCGAAGTCGAGGTCGATCCCGAGACCGGGCGCGTCACCATCGAACGCTTTGCCGCCGCGGACGATTTCGGCAACGTGGTCAATCCGATGATTGTCGACGGGCAGGTGCACGGGGGCCTGGCGCAGGGCATCGGGCAGGCGCTGCTCGAGGGCTGCGCCTATGACGAGAATGGCCAGCTATTGACCGGCAGCTACATGGATTACGCCATGCCGCGCGCGGATGACGTGCCGTTCTTCGCCGTCGATCATTCCTGCCAGACGCCGTGTACCCACAATCCGCTGGGCGTGAAGGGCTGCGGCGAGGCCGGTGCAATCGGCAGCCCGCCCGCCGTGGTCAACGCGGTCGTGGACGCGCTGCGCTCGGGTGGCAGCAACATCACCCATATCGACATGCCGCTCTCGCCATCGCGGGTGTGGCAGGCGATGCAGGGCTGAGGGAGGACAGATCATGTATGCATTCGAGATAGACCGACCCACCACTCTGGCCGACGCCGTCAAGGCGCTGGGCACCGAGGAGGCGCAGGCGCTGGGCGGCGGGCAGACGCTCATTCCGGCGCTCAAGGCGCGGCTGGCAGCCCCGGCGCGGCTCGTCTGCCTGTCGGGTGTGGCAGAGATCAAGGGCATCTGTACCGCCGACGACGGTGCGCTGTGCATCGGCGGAGGCACCAGCCATGCCGACGTGGCGGCGGGCGCGGGAGCCTATCCGGCGCTGGCTGGCCTCGCCGCCAATATTGGCGACCCGGCGGTGCGCAACCGCGGCACCCTCGGCGGCAGCCTCGCCAATAATGACCCGTCGGCCTGCTACCCGGCGGCGGTGTTGGCCTCGGGCGCCACGGTGGTGACCACCAACCGGCAGATCGCGGCGGATGACTTCTTTGACGGGATGTTCGCCACGGCGCTGGAGGAGGGCGAGATCATCACCGAGGTGCGCTTTCCCGTGCCGGAAAAGGCCAGCTACCAGAAATTCGATCAGCCGGCCTCTCGCTTCGCGCTGGTGGGTGTGTTCGTGGCCAAATACCCGGACGGCGTGCGCGTGGCGGTCACCGGCGCGTCCGAGGATGGCGTGTTCCGCTGGTCCGAAGCCGAGGCGGCGCTCAGCTCCGATTTCTCGGCGGGCGCGGTCGAGGGCCTGAGTCTGTCGGGCGACGGCATGATCTCGGACCTGCACGGCTCGGGCGAGTATCGCGCGCACCTCGTGGGCGTGATGACGCGCCGGGCGGTGGCGGCGGCGGGCTGACGTCCGGTCACGGAATGGCCAGATCGGGGGCCGCGTCGGGACAACCGGCGCGGCCCGTCTGCATTCACGGCCCGCGCGGTTCCAGCACCGTCACCCCGACCGCAGCGGCCCGCG
>JADQCC010000259.1 GCA_016278295.1 Roseovarius sp.
CTATCCGGGCGCCGTGCCGCCGGGCCATGCCGTGCGGGTGCTGACCGGCGCGCCCCTGCCCGAGGGCGTCGATACGGTGATCTTGCAGGAGGACGTGACACTCGGGCAGGGGCGCATCGCCTTTCGCGGGGGGCTAAAGCCGGGCGCGAACACGCGGCGCGCCGGTGAGGATGTCGAGGCGGACGCGACCGTGCTGGAGGCGGGGCGCGTTCTGACCCCTGCCGATCTGGCGCTTTGTGCCGCCGTGGGGCTGGCTGATCTCCCTGTTTTCAGGCGGTTGCGCGTGGCGGTGATCTCCACCGGGGATGAGCTGGTCGAGCCGGGAGAGGCGGCGCGCGCGGGGCAGATTTACGACGCCAACCGGCCCATGCTGGCCGCACTTGTGCGGCAGGCGGGATACGATCTCGTCGATCTCGGGCGGGTGGCCGACGACCGTGCCGCCCTGCGCGCGGCGATGGACCGGGGCGCGGCGCAGGCGGATGTGATCCTGACCTCGGGTGGTGCGTCCTCGGGCGACGAGGATCACGTCTCGGCGCTGCTCACCGAGGCGGGGGCGATGGCGGAGTGGCGGATCGCGCTCAAGCCGGGGCGGCCTCTGGCGCTCGGGATGTGGGCTGGCGTGCCGGTTTTCGGCCTGCCGGGCAACCCGGTGGCGGCGCTGGTGTGCGCGCTGATCTTCGCGCGGCCCGCGATGGCGGTGCTGTCGGGGGCCGAATGGTGCGCGCCGCAGGGCTTTGACGTGCCCGCCGCCTTTGAGAAGCGCAAGAAACCGGGGCGTCGCGAATACCTGCGCGCGCGCATCCGGCAGGGCCGCGCCGAGGTGTTCAAGTCCGAGGGCTCGGGGCGCATAAGCGGGCTGAGCTGGGCCGAGGGGCTGGTCGAATTGCCCGACGGCGCGGCGGACATCCACCCCGGCGATCCGGTGCGCTACATCCCGTTCGGCAGTTTTTCGGGCGCATGAAGCGCCTCCGCGTCCTCGGCGCGCTGCGCCCGAACCTTGCGGTTCAACGCGCGAACCTTGCGGTTGAGGCGGCGCTTGCCGCCTCGGGGCTGTGCCATTCCATCGGCCGCCAGACGGCCTGATTCAAGTCGCACTCCGGTCAGCCTGGCCCTCTGCGCGCGGGCAGGCCGGTCCTCCTGTTCGGCGACAGGCGATTCCCGGGGTATTTGAGCCAAAAAGAAACGGTGGGTCAGTCGCGGGGCGGGCAGACGTGGATATGGGTGCCCCATGTCGCGCAGGCCTCGGCGAGGGCAGGAGGTAGCCGCAGGTCGGTGAAGACGTGATCGACATCGCGGATCGAGCCGATGCGCACCGGCGCGCTGCGCTGGAATTTCGAGTGGTCGGCCACGAGCATCACCTCGCGCGAGCGTTTCAGCAGGGTCTGACCGACCAGCACCTCCTGGATGTCGAAATCGAGCATGTCGCCGTCCTCGTCGAGGGCCGAGCAGCCGAGGATCGCGTGGTCGAACTTGAAATTCTCGATGGCGCGCGCGGTGAGGTGGCCCACGAGCCCGTTATCCGAGCGCCTGAGCGCGCCGCCGGCGAGCACGATCTCGCAATCGGGATTCGCGAGCAGCGTCTGCGCCACGTTCATGTTGTTGGTCACCACCATCAGGTCGCGGTGATCGAGCAGCGCCTGCGCCACCGCCTCTGTGGTGGTGCCGATGTCGAGAAACAGTGACGTTGCCTCGGGGATGGCCGCCGCGCAGGCCCGCCCGATCGCCGTCTTGGCCGATTCGTTGAGGCGGCGGCGTTCCTCGTAGAGGATGTTGCTGACCCCCGAGGGCAGGATCGCGCCGCCGTGCACGCGTTCGAGCTTGCCCGCGTTGGCAAGCTCGGTGAGGTCGCGGCGGATGGTCTGGACGGTGACGTTGAAGCGTTCGGCGAGGTTCTCGACCATCACCTTTCCCTCGGCGCGGGCGATTTCGAGGATATCGGGTTGGCGAAACGATTGCGACATGGCGGACCTCGCTGGCTGGGTGTTCGATTATGTTCGTTTTTTCGCCCGCCGCAAGGGGGCGTTTGGCCTGTGTCCTGATGTCCATAAGTGAGAGGGTTTGCCAAAAGAGAGCAAAAACGAACATTCGTTATTGACTGAAGCGCGCGAATGCTGTTCGTTTGTTTTCACGCAAGGGAGGTGCGCGCGTGGAGGAAGCTGACGGCGATATCGTTGATCTGTTCGTCATCGGTGGCGGGATCAATGGCTGTGGTATCGCGCGCGATGCTGCCGGGCGCGGGCTTTCGGTCGAGCTCGCGGAGATGCACGACCTGGCGTCGGCCACGTCCTCGGCCTCGACCAAGCTGTTCCACGGCGGGCTGCGTTACCTCGAGTATTTCGAGATACGGCTGGTGCGCGAGGCGCTGATCGAGCGCGAGACGCTGCTCCGGGCGATGCCGCATATAAGCTGGCCGATGCGGTTTGTGCTGCCCTGGCACCGCGACATGCGGTTCGAGGGCGAGACGCCGGTCTCGCGCATTCTGAATATCGTGATGCCGTGGATGAGGGGGCGGCGGCCGGCGTGGCTGATCCGGCTGGGCCTGTTTCTCTACGACCACTTGGGCGGGCGCGAGATCCTGCCCGGCACGAAAACGCTCGACCTGACGCAGGGACCCGAGGGCCGGCCGCTCAAGGACAAGTTCACCCGCGCGTTCGAGTATTCCGATTGCTGGATCGAGGACAGCCGGCTCGTGGTGCTCAACGCGCGCGATGCCGGGGCGCGGGGCGCGCGCATCCGGGTGCGCACGCGTGTCGCCGGGGCAGAGCGCCGGGGCGGGCTGTGGCATGTCCGGCTGGAAGACGGCGAGACCGGCGAGCCGTCAACGGTGCGCGCGCGCGCCATTGTCAATGCCGGGGGGCCGTGGGTGAGCGATGTCATCACCGGCACGCTGCGGCTCAATTCCAGCGAGGGCGTGCGGCTGGTGCGCGGCAGCCATATCGTGACGCGCAAGCTCTATGACCACGACAAGTGCTATTTCTTTCAGGGCGAGGACGGGCGGATCATATTCGCCATTCCCTACGAGGGCGATTTCACCCTCATCGGCACCACCGATGCCGAACACGACGATCCCGACACGGCCCCCGAATGCACCCCCGAGGAAGCGGCCTACCTGTGCCGGTTCGCGAGTGAATATTTTGCGCGGCCCGTGACCGAGGCGGATATCGTCTGGAGCTATTCCGGCGTGCGCCCGCTCTACGATGATGGGGCGAAATCAGCCACGGCGGCGACGCGTGACTATGTACTGTCGCTCGACGAAACCGGGGGCGCGCCGCTCCTGAATGTCTTTGGCGGCAAGATCACCACTTATCGGCGGCTGGCGGAATCGGCGATGGCGCGGCTGGCGCCGCATTTCCCGCATGCGGGGGATGCGTGGACGGCAGGGGTGCCGCTGCCGGGTGGGGACTTCGTCGTTGACGGGGTCGGGGCGCTGACCGAAAGTCTGGAATCGCGGTATCCGTTCCTGAAGGCGGGCCATGCGCTGCGGCTGGTGCGCGCCTATGGAACGGAGGCCGCGCATGTGCTGGGTGACGCGCGCGAGGCCACCGATCTGGGCCGCGATTTCGGCGCGACGCTGACCGAGGCGGAGGTGCGCTGGCAGATGACGCATGAATATGCACGAGAGGCGGCGGATGTGGTCTGGCGGCGCACGCGGCTGGGGCTGAAGATGACCGGGGATCAGATCGCCGCGCTCGACGACTGGATGCGCGCGGCGCGCGCGCCGGGCAAGGCGGCGAAGGGGAGGGCCAAGGCGTGACGCTGACACTTGAGGGCATATCGAAGGTGGTGGGCGGTGACGTGCATATCCACCCCACCGATCTGAGCCTTGCGCCCGGCACGATGAATGTCCTGCTGGGGCCCACGCTGGCGGGCAAGACCTCGCTCATGCGCCTGATGGCGGGGCTCGATGCGCCCGCCACGGGGCGCATCCTGTGGCAGGGGCAGGATGTGACGGGGATGCGGGTTCAGGACCGCGCGGTGGCGATGGTCTATCAGCAATTCATCAACTATCCGTCGATGAGCGTCTATGACAACATCGCCTCGCCGCTGCGCCTGCAGGGCAAACCGGCGGGTGAGATCGACCGGGGCGTGCGCGAGACCGCCGAGATGCTGAAGCTCGCCCCGATGCTCGACCGCAAGCCGCTGGAGCTGTCGGGCGGACAGCAGCAGCGCTGCGCGTTGGCGCGGGCGCTGGTGAAGGGGGCGGGGCTGGTGCTGCTCGACGAGCCGCTGGCCAATCTCGACTACAAGCTGCGCGAGGAATTGCGTCTGGAGATCCCGCGCATCTTCGAGGAATCCGGCGCGATCTTTGTCTATGCCACGACAGAGCCGGAGGAGGCGTTGCTCTTGGGTGGCAACACCGCGACGCTGTGGGAGGGGCGGATCACGCAGTTCGGGCTGACGGCGGAGGTCTATCGCCAACCCGCCGACGCCACCACCGCGCGGGTATTTTCCGACCCGCCGATGAATTTCCTGAACGTGACCAAGACGGGCGGTCGGATCGGATTTGGCGATGCGCAGGAGGTGCCCGCGCTGGGCGCGCTGGCGCGGCTCGCGGACGGCGAGTATATCGTGGGGTTCCGGCCCAACCATCTCGAAATCGAGCGGCACGGCGAGGAGGTGATGGGGTTCGACACGCGGCTCAGCGTGACCGAGATCACCGGATCGGAGACCTTTGTGCATCTCGACCACCACGGCGAGCGCTGGGTGGGGCTTGTCCACGGGGTGCGCGATCTGGAGATCGGCGCCGAACTGCGGGTCTGGCTCGATCCCGCGCATGTCTATGTGTTCGCGCCCGACGGGGCACTGGTGGCGCCTGCGTCCTACGCGCAGGCAGCCTGAGGGGGAGAGGATGGCCAAGATCACGCTCGACAACCTGGCGCACAGCTACCTGCCCGCGCCCGCGGGTGAGGAGGACTGGGCGCTCAAGGAGCTTAACCATGTCTGGGGCGATGGCGAGGCCTATGCGCTGCTGGGCGCGTCGGGCTGTGGCAAGTCCACGCTGCTCAACATCATCTCGGGGCTGCTGCACCCGTCGCAGGGCCGGATCCTGTTCAACGATATCGATGTCACCGATCAGCCGACCGCCACGCGCAACATTGCGCAGGTGTTCCAGTTTCCGGTGGTGTACGACACCATGACCGTGCGCGAGAACCTTGCCTTTCCTCTCAGGAACCGGGGTGCGGAGGCGGGCTATATCGCCACCCGTGTGCAGGCCATCGCGGATATGATCGGCATGGAGGCCGAGCTTGACCGCAAGGCGCAGGGGCTGACCGCGGATGCCAAGCAGAAGATCAGCCTCGGCCGCGGGATGGTGCGCGAGGATGTCAACGCGCTGCTGTTCGACGAGCCGCTGACGGTGATCGACCCGCACATGAAATGGGAGCTGCGCACGCAACTGAAGGCGCTGCATCACGAGTTCGGGCACACGATGATCTATGTCACCCACGACCAGACCGAGGCGCTGACATTTGCCGACAAGGTGGTGGTGATGCATGACGGGCGGGTGGTGCAGGTGGGCACGCCGCAGGCGTTATTCGAGCGGCCCGCGCATACCTTTGTGGGGTATTTCATCGGCTCGCCGGGGATGAACCTTCTGGAGGCCGAGGTGGCCGGCAAGGTCGCGCGGGTGGCGGGCCATGAGGTGTCGCTGGGGGGGATCTATGATCCGCCGGCGGGGCGCGTGCAGATCGGCGTGCGCCCCGAATTCGTGGGCCTCGGCGACGAGGGGCTGCCGGTGACGGTGACGCGCGTCGAGGACGTGGGCCGCCACCGCATCGCGCGCCTCGATTTCGCGGGTACGCCGCTCAACGCGCTGTTGCCCGAAGGCGCGCCGTTGCCCGCCGGGGACGTGCGCGCGCGTTTCGCCCCGGACGCGATCAACGTCTATTCGGACGACTGGCGCGTGGCGCCGGGGTCTCGCAGCGAGGAGGCCGCGTGATGGAAAAAACCGTCAATCAGAAGGCATGGTTCCTGGTACTGCCGGTGCTGCTGCTGGTGGCATTTTCGGCGGTCATCCCGCTGATGACCGTGGTCAATTACTCGGTGCAGGACACGTTCGGGCAGAACCAGTTCTTCTGGGCCGGGCTCGACTGGTTCCGGCAGGTGCTCGAGGACGCGCGCATGTGGAACGCGTTGCAGCGGCAGGTGATCTTCTCCGGGGTGATCCTCGCCATCGAGGTGCCGCTGGGCGTGCTCATCGCGCTCAACATGCCCAAGCGCGGCGTCATGGTCTCGGTCTGCCTGGTGCTGATGTCGCTGCCGCTGCTCATTCCGTGGAACGTGGTCGGCACGATCTGGCAGATATTCGGGCGCGTGGATATCGGGCTTCTGGGGCGCGCGCTGGCGGCGCTGGGGGTGGATTACAAC
The DNA here is from genome assembly GCA_016278295.1 of Roseovarius sp. Lineage (GTDB taxonomy): Bacteria > Pseudomonadota > Alphaproteobacteria > Rhodobacterales > Rhodobacteraceae > Roseovarius. Next base: position 6,367 of record JADQCC010000259.1, read on the forward strand.
TACACGCAGGACACGATCGACGCCTGGGTGACGCTGATCGTGATGGATGTCTGGCATTGGACGTCGCTGGTGGCGCTGCTGGCCTATGCGGGCCTGAAATCCATCCCGGACGCCTATTACCAAGCCGCGCGCATAGATCAGGCGAGCCGCTGGGCGGTGTTCCGCTATATCGAGCTGCCCAAGATGATGGGCGTGCTGATGATCGCCATCCTGCTGCGCTTCATGGACAGTTTCATGATCTATACAGAGCCCTTCGTGGTCACCGGGGGCGGACCCGGCAACGCCACCACGTTCCTGTCCATCGACCTCGTCAAGATGGCGCTGGGGCAGTTCGACCTCGGCCCGGCGGCGGCGTTCTCGATCATGTATTTCCTGGTGATCCTCGTGGTGAGCTGGGTGTTCTACACGGTGATGACCAATCTCGACAAGCAGGGGGGCAAGTGATGAATATCCGCCCGCGCATCAACGTGGTCATGGTGCTCTACCTGCTGTTCCTCATGCTGCCGATCTACTGGCTGCTGAACATGAGCCTCAAGACCAATACCGAGATCCTCAACGCGTTCACGCTCTGGCCTGACGAGCTGACGCTCGACAATTACCGCACGATCCTGAGCGATCCGGCGTGGTACATGGGCTATGTCAACTCGATCATCTACGTGACCATGAACACGGTCCTGTCGGTGGCGGTGGCGCTGCCCGCGGCCTATGCCTTTTCGCGGTACAGTTTCCTCGGTGACAAGCACCTGTTCTTCTGGCTGCTGACCAACCGGATGGCGCCGCCCGCGGTGTTCGCGCTGCCGTTTTTCCAGCTCTATTCCTCGGTCGGGCTGTTCGACACGCATATCGCGGTGGCGCTGG
>JADQCC010000118.1 GCA_016278295.1 Roseovarius sp.
CGCGCGCTCATCGCCCAGGGCGCGGCGCTCTGCGCGCTGCCCGCCTTCGCCGGCGGGGGCGCGCGCCTGCTCTCCATCGGCGGCTCGGTGACAGAAATCATCCATGCGCTCGGGCAGGGCGATCGCCTGATCGCGCGCGACACCACCTCGACATACCCTCCCGAGGTCACGTCGCTGCCGGACGTGGGCTATGCCCGCGCGCTCAGCCCCGAGGGTGTCCTGTCGGTCGCCCCCGACCGCATCCTCGCCATCGAGGGGGCAGGGCCGCCCGAAACCATCGCGGTGCTCAAGGCGTCGGGCATTCCGTTTACCACGGTGCCAGAGGCCACCGACGGCCCCGGCATCCTGCAAAAGATCGCGGTGGTGGGCCGCGCGCTCGGGGTGCCGGACCGGGCCGAGACGCTGATCGCCGAGACCCGCGCCGCGCTCGACGCGATGCGCGCCGAGATCGCGCGCGTCGCGCCCGGCGACGCCCGGCGCGTGCTCTTCATCCTCAGCCTGCAAGGTGGCCGCATCCTCGCGAGCGGCACCGGCACGCAGGCGGCCGGGATCATCGACATGGCGGGCGGGGTGAACGCGGCCAGCGCTTTCGAAGGGTACAAGCAGATGACCGACGAGGCGGTCACCGCCGCCGCCCCCGACGCCATCCTGATGATGGAGCGCGGCGGCGACCAGGATATCGCCAACGATCTGTTGCTGTCGATGCCCGCGATCCGGTCCACGCCCGCCGCGCGAACCGAAACCGTGATCCGCATGCCGGGGCTCTACCTGCTGGGCTTTGGCCCGCGCACGGCGCAGGCGGCGCGCGATCTCAACGCGGCGCTCTACGCCGCGCCGGGGGCGGGCGATGACACTGACCCAAGCTGAACCGCTGCACCCCGCGCGGCCCCGCGACCGGCGCACGCGGGCGCGCGCCGCGCATCTGTGGCTGGTGCTCCTGCTGCTGGCCACCGCCGCGCTCAGCCTCGAGACCGGGGCCTCGGGCGTGTCGCTTCGGGCGCTCTTGACCGGCGCCGCCGAGAACGAGACGCTCAGCCGCCTCATCCTGTGGCAGGTGCGGCTGCCGCGCATCGCTCTGGGCGCGCTGGTGGGCGCGGCGCTGGCGGTCTCGGGCGCGGCGATGCAGGGCCTCTTCCGCAACCCGCTGGCCGATCCCGGCATCGTCGGCGTCAGCGCCGGCGCCGGGCTGGGCGCGGTCGCGGCCATCGTGCTGGGCGGGGTGCTGCCGCCGGCGGTGCAGGCGGTGCTCGGCCTCTATACCGTGCCGGTGGCGGCGTTCCTCGGCGGCTGGGCCACGGTGCTCCTGCTCTACGGCGTGGCCACGCGCGGCGGGCGCACCTCGGTGGCCACGATGCTGCTCGCGGGGATCGCGCTCGGGGCGCTGGCGGGGGCGGTTTCGGGGCTGCTGGTCTATGCCGCCGACGATCAGCAGTTGCGCGACCTCACCTTCTGGGGCCTCGGCTCGCTGGCGGGCGCGACCTGGGCCAAGCTCGCCAGCGCCGCGCCGATCATCGTGGTGGCGGTCGCGGGCGCGGCGTTCCTCGGGCGCGGGCTCAACGCGCTGGCCCTGGGCGAGGCGACGGCGCTGCATCTCGGCGTCCCCGTGCAGCGGGTCAAGACGCTGGCCATCCTGTGCGTCGCCGCCGCCACCGGCGCGGCGGTGGCGGTGTCGGGCGGGATCGGCTTTGTCGGCATCGTGGTGCCGCACGTGCTGCGGCTCGCCACCGGCCCCGATCACGGGCCGCTGCTGGTCAACAGCGCCCTCCTCGGGGCCAGCCTGCTCCTGGCCGCCGACATGATCGCCCGGCTGGTCATCGCGCCCGCCGAGCTGCCCATCGGCATCGTCACCGCCGTGCTCGGCGCGCCGGTGTTCCTGTGGATATTGCTGCGGCGGCGCGGCATGGTGGACCTGTGACACTGCGCGCCGACGGCATTGCCGTGACGTTCGAGCGCACGCGCGTGCTCTCGGGCGTCGATTTCGAGGCGCATCCGGGGCAGGTAACGGCCATCGTCGGGCCCAACGGCTCGGGCAAGACGACGCTCCTGCGCGCCCTCACCGGCGAGATCGCCGCATCGGGGCGGATCACGCTCGACGATATCGAGGTGGGGCCGCGCCGCGCCGCCGCGCTCGCCGCGCGCCGGGGCGTGCTGCCGCAGGCCACGCGGCTGGCGTTTCCCTTCACCGTGACCGAGGTGGTGCGCCTCGGGCACCTCGCCGGGCCCCATGCCGACCGCCCGGATATCCCCGCCCGGGCGCTGGCGCGGGTCGGGCTGCGGCACAAGGCCGACCGCCCCTACCAGGATTTGTCCGGCGGCGAGCAGCAGCGCGCACAGCTCGCCCGCGTGCTGGCCCAGATCTGGATGCCGCGCGGGCGGCACGGGGCCAACTGGCTGCTTCTCGACGAGCCGGTATCCAGCCTCGATATCGGCCAGCAACTCAGCGTCATGCGGCTGGCGCACGGCTTTGCCGCGGGCGGCGGCGGCGTGGTCTGCGTGCTGCACGACCTCAACCTCGCGGCGATGTTCGCCGACGCGATCGTGGTCATGCGGCAGGGTGGGGTGGCGGCGCGCGGCACGCCCGCCACGGTCCTGACCTCCGCCATCCTGTCCGATGTCTACGCCTGCGATATCGAGGTGGGATGCGTGCCTGCCCCGGGCGTGCCCTTCATCCTGCCGCAGGCCGCGCGCACTTGACAGCGTCACCGGATGACGCGGAAGCTCGCGCATGGGCCAGGCGGGAGGAGAGGACCATGACGGAACGGGAAGGGGTCGCGCGGCTGACAGCCGAGGATGTGCCGGACCTCGACGATTCAGAGGCCGGAACCTCGGACAAGCATTACTGCCGTATCTTCGTAAAGGATGCGTGGGGCTACTGGAAGCAGATCAGCTGCTCGGGTGATGTCGCATCCGAGAACGCCTGCGCATGGAAGGTGCCCGACGGCGGTGCCTATGGCTGGACGCGCCGCCCCTGCTGAGCCCGCCTGCGCTCAGCGTGTCAGGATCAGCCGGTCGCCCGCGATCTCGACGCTGGAAAAGCGGCGCAGGTAGGTCATGCCCAGAAGCGAGCCCGCCATCTCGCCCTCGTTGATCACGGCGCGCACGTCGCTGTCGGTGATCGGGCCGATCGCGAGACTGTCGAGCTGCACCGGCGCGGTGCGCACCACGCCGTTGGCGGTGCGCGCGCGGCCCGTGTAGATCAGGCTGTCGGTGTCGATGCCCGCCTCGCGCGCGTCGCGGCCGCTCAGCACGACCTGGCTCGCCCCGGTATCGACGACAAAGCGGATCGGCGTGCCGTTGACCTCGGCCGTCACATAGTAATGCCCGTCCGGCGCCCGCGGCAGCTCGATGCGACTGTCGCTGATGACGCTCTGCGTGGGGCGCACCGTCTGGCGGATGTCCTGCCACAGCCCGACCACCGCGATCGCGCCCAGAAAGATCAGCCCCCAGGCGGCGGCCTGCTGCATCAGCTTGCCCAGCGAGGCGCGGCCCTGCACCACGAACCACAGCACCAGCACCGATCCGAGGATCGAGAGATAGACGAGGCGGGGGAAATCAAAGCTCTCCATGCGTGGGATATGGGTCCTCAGCCCGCCAATCCAAACCCGCGCAGCCCGTCGAGCACGAACTGCACCGCGAGCGCCGCCAGCAACATGCCCAGCAGCCGCGTCACCACGTTGATGCCGACATGGCCCAGCGCGCGCTCCAGCAGGCCGCCCATCAGGAACAACACCAGCGCCAGTGCCACCACCGACAGCATCACCCCGATCACCAGCACCAGCCCCTCGATGCCCGGCCTGTCGCCCACGAGCAGGATCACCGTGGTGATAGAGCCGGGCCCGGCAATCAGCGGGATGGCCAGCGGAAAGATCGACGGATCGTCGCCCTCGTCTTCCTCGGCGGCGTCGGCCTGCCCCTTGCGGCGACGCGAGCGCCGCTCGAACAGCATGTCGAGCGCGGTGAGAAACAGCAGGATGCCGCCCGCGATGCGAAACGCGGGCATGGAGATGCCGATAAAGCCCAGCACCGATTCCCCGAACGCCGCGAAGGTGGCGATCAGCAGCGCGCCCGCCACGCAGGCGCGGATCGCGATTGCCCGGCGGCGCGTGCTGTCCATGCCCTGCGTCAGCGCCACGAAGAGCGGCGTCATCCCGATCGGGTCGATGATGACGAAGAGCGCGACAAAGGCGGTGACGAGAAAGGCGGTGTCCATCAGGCGGGCTCCCTGGGGCTGTGGGGTCTTGCACCACGCCGGGACGCGTTTGCCAAGGGGTTTCTGGGCGAGAGGGGGACGGAGGTGGGTGGTGGTGGTCTGGGGCGGGCGTAAGCAATTTGCTCCCGGCGCGGATTCAAGGGCGAAGCCCGCCGCGCCATCGCATGTCCGCCCCCCGGACAGGCGATTTGCCAAAGTCAGCGCACCGAGTGCATGTTTTGCGAATGCGGCTGCAATAAAGTGCTCTGAAATTTCGTCGGGTCGCCAGTCCGCGGACATGCGATGGCGCGACTCACCTCAACAGCAGGAACGGCCCATTCCCTTCCCGTCCCGCTATCCCGCGCCATCCTCCTCCGTCAGCGCGGCCTCCATGATCGCGGCGGCGCGGCCCAGCGTTTCGTCACGCCCGGCGGTCGCATCGCGGCGCTCGCCGTGGCGGTCATGGTCGGTGCCCTCGGGCGCGCCCAGTGGCGGCGGTTACCGGATCCTGAGGGCACCGCGCGCGCGCCGCTCTGAACCGTGCGGTTCGCGCCGTGAACCGTGAGGTTCGCCCTCAGCCTTCCGCCTTTTCCAGCCGGGCGAGGGCGGTCTCCCACAGGGTTTCGGCGCGGGCGATACCGTCCTCGATCTCGGCATATTTGCGCTGCCAGGTGGCGAGCGTGCCGGGGTCTTCATAGATGTCGGGATCGGCCAGCTTGCTGGCGACGCGGCCCTCCATCTCCATCAGCTTCTCGACCCGCGCCTCGCAAGCGCGCACCTCCTGCCGCAATTTCAGGATCGCCTCGCGAGATGGTTTTTCTTTTTTCTTTACAGACCTTTGCGATGCTTTCTTCACGTTATCCGGCGGGGCCAGAAGCATGTTGCGATAGCTTTCCAGATCGCCCTCGTAGGGGGTCACCGTGCCACCCTTGACCAGCCACAGCCGGTCCGCCACCAGGCTCAGCAGGTGCATGTCGTGGCTCACCAGGACGATCGCGCCGGTATAGGCGGTCAGCGCCTCGACCAGCGCCTCGCGGCTCTCGATATCGAGGTGGTTGGTCGGCTCGTCGAGGATCAGCATATGCGGCGCGTCCACCGTGGCGAGCATCAGCGACAGCCGCGCCTTCTGCCCGCCGGACAGATTTTCTACTTTAGTTTCAGCCTGTTGCGGGCCGATGCCAAACCCCGCCAGCCGCGCGCGCAGCCGCGCGGGCGTCTCGCTGGGACGCAAGCGGCGGATATGATCGAGGGGGGTCTCGTCGATATGCAGCTCGTCCACCTGGTGCTGCGCGAAATACCCCGCGCGCAGGCGGGCGGCCTTGTGAACGTGCCCGTCAAGCAGATTAAGTTTGCCCGCCAACAATTTGGAAAGCGTGGATTTTCCTTCGCCGTTGCGACCCAGAAGCGCGATCCGGTCATCCTGGTCGATGCGCAGATCGAGCCTGCTCAGCACCGCGCTGCCGTCATAACCCGTGGCCGCCCCCTCCAACCGCAGGATCGGCGGAGACAGACCCTCCGGTTCCGGGAATGTAAACCGCCGCAACGCCGCCTCCTGCGGGGCCGAGATCGGCTGCATCCGCGCCAGCGCCTTGATCCGCGCCTGCGCCTGCTTGGCCTTGTCGGCCTTGTAGCGGAAGCGATCGACATAGGATTGCAGATGCGCGCGGCGCGCCTCCTGCTTCTTGGCTTCGGATTGCGCGGCGGCGATGCGCGCCGCGCGCGTTTCGGCGAACTTGTCGTAACCCCCTTGATAAAGCGTGAGTTTCCGGTCTTCAAGATGCAGGATGGAGCCGACCGCGCGGTTCAGGAGCCCGCGGTCGTGGCTGATGATGAGCACGGTATGCGGATAGCGCGCGAGGTAGTTTTCGAGCCACAGCGCACCTTCGAGATCGAGGTAGTTTGTCGGCTCGTCGAGCAGCAGCAGGTCGGGCGCGGCGAACAGCACCCCCGCCAGCGCCACCCGCATCCGCCAGCCCCCCGAAAAGGCCGAGCAGGGCATGAGCTGTTCGTCATCGGTAAAGCCCAGCCCCTTGAGGATCGCGCTCGCCCGCGCCTCTGCCGACCAGGCGTCGATATCGGCGAGCCTTGTCTGGATCTCGGCGATCCGGGTGCCGTCGGTCTCGTTCTCGGATTTCTCAAGAAGATCAGAGCGTTCCGTGTCAAAGCTCAACACCGTGTCGAGGAGCGACACGTCGCTGCCCGGCACCTCTTGCGCCACGCCGCCGATGCGGGCGCGCCGCGGCAGCGAGATCGCCCCCCCCTCCAGCGGCATCTCGCCCCGGATCAGGTGAAAGAGCGTGGTCTTGCCGGTGCCGTTGCGCCCCACGAGCCCGACCTTGTGGCCCTCGGGGATGAGGGCCGAGGCGTTCTCGAACAGGCGGTGTCCGGCAATGGCGTAGGTGATGTCGTCGATGCGTAGCATGGGATGGGGGATGCCCCATGCCGCGGCCAGCGTCAATCGCGGCTTTTCAATGCCGGGGCCTCATGCTACGGGAGCCGCGATCAAGCTGCGCGGGGTGTCTCCCGGCGGCATCACCCTGACAAAAGAGGCTGACATGGCTGTGGAACGCACCCTGAGCATCATCAAACCCGACGCCACCCGGCGCAACCTGACCGGCAAGATCAACGCCAAGTTCGAGGAGGCGGGGCTGCGCATCATCGCGCAAAAGCGAATCCAGATGACCCCGGCGCAGGCGGGCACCTTCTATGCCGTGCACAAGGAGCGCCCGTTCTATGGCGAGCTGTGCGAGTTCATGGCGAGGGCGCCGGTGGTGGTGCAGGTGCTGGAAGGCGAGAATGCCATCGCCAAGAACCGCGAAGTGATGGGGGCGACCAACCCCGCCGATGCCGCGCCGGGCACGGTCCGCGCGGAATTCGCCGAGTCGGTCGGCGAGAATTCGGTCCACGGCTCGGACGCGCCCGAGACCGCGGCGATCGAGATTTCCTATTTCTTTTCGGGGCTTGAGCTGGTCGGCTGACCGC
>JADQCC010000010.1 GCA_016278295.1 Roseovarius sp.
GGACGCCGCGCGCGAGGAACGCGTCAAGATGACCCGCCTGCGCCAGACCATCGCCCGCCGCCTCAAGGACAGCCAGAACACCGCCGCCATGCTCACCACCTATAACGAGGTGGACATGACCGCGGTGATGGACCTGCGCAACGAGTACAAGGCCGAGTTCGAGAAGAAGCACGGCGTGAAACTCGGCTTCATGTCCTTCTTCACCAAGGCCTGCTGCCACGCGCTCAAGGAGGTACCCGAGGTCAACGCCGAGATCGACGGGACCGAAATCGTCTACAAGAACTTCGTCCACATGGGCATCGCCGCGGGCACGCCCACCGGCCTCGTCGTGCCGGTGATCCGCGACGCCGATTCCATGAGCTTTGCCGCGATCGAAAAGGCCATCGCCGAAAAGGGCGCCCGCGCCCGCGACGGCAAGCTCTCCATGGCCGAGATGCAGGGCGGCACGTTCACCATTTCCAACGGCGGCGTCTACGGCTCGCTGATGTCCTCACCCATCCTCAACCCGCCGCAATCGGGTATCCTCGGGATGCACAAGATCCAGCAGCGGCCCATGGTCGTGAACGGCGAGATCAAGGCGCGCCCGATGATGTATCTGGCATTGAGCTACGACCACCGCATCGTCGACGGCAAGGGTGCCGTGACGTTCCTCGTGCGGGTCAAGGACGCGCTCGAAGACCCGCGCCGGTTGCTGATGGATTTGTGATTTGACGACGGTTAGATCATATAAGGGTTTGCAAAAGCAATTTGGTGCGCTTCCTGAAGGAACCAAGTCCTACTTGAATGGCCTTGAAGATTTGATTTCAAGGTCGGCGTCCTATCCTGTTGCTCTTGCATTTTCATTCATGAAACTTGAGGAGGGAAATCATCGTGCGCTGAAGTGTGGGCTTATCAGAATACATAAATGCAATTCTGCGAAAGTGGATGAAGCTTTGCGCAAGCAACACTTCACGCGCCCCTATTTCAGGTTAGTTTTTAAGAATGTGTTTGGGAAAGAAATTGAGCAAGAACTTCTTAAACCTGTTCAGGATGCTGAAAAAGTACGAGACAAGCTAATCCATGGTAAAGGTGCCAGTGAAAAGGATCTTCGATCGGGCATTTCCGGGGCATTAAAGTATGTCAATGGACTGGGTGCGTTCGTTGAAAATGAGACTAAGAAAAATCCCTTTGGAGACTTAAGAGGGTTGGCTAGCAGAACCTCTCTACTCGATCCCGTACCGTCGTACTGGCTTCTTAAGGGACTCGGCTTTTTCAACGATAAGAGTAGTGGCTAATTCCTCAATGACCCCCGAACTCACCGCCCTCACCCTCGCCGCCCTCCTGCAAGCGATCCAATACCTGCTCTACGCCATCCCGGCGAACCTGGAGCTTGGCCCCGGCTACACCATGTCCGCCCGCGACCGCGAACCGTCGCGGCAGATGTCCGACGGCACCGCCCGCCTTGGCCGGGCGCTCAGCAACCATTTCGAGGGGCTGATCCTCTTCACCATCGCCTGCGTCGCCGTCACGCTCTCCGACCAATCGACCCCCCTGACCGCCGCCTGCGCGTGGACCTACCTCGCCGCCCGCATGGCCTATGTCCCGGCCTATTACCTCGGCCTGCGACCGGGCCGCTCGCTCATTTGGGCGGTGGGCTTCCTCGCCACCCTGCTCATGCTCCTGGCGGCGCTCGTCTGATGCTTCATCTTGCCCGAAATATCCCGGGGGAATTGGCCAAAGGCCAAGGGGGCAGCGCCCCCTCTTGCCCGCCCGGCCACCGACGCGATACCGACAAAATACCGACAGGGTACCGACGCGAAAAACGAAAGGATCTGACCCATGGCCTCCTATGACGTGATCATCATCGGCGCCGGCCCCGGCGGCTATGTCTGCGCCATCCGCTGCGCGCAACTCGGCCTGAAAACCGCCGTGGTCGAGGGCCGCGAGACGCTGGGCGGCACCTGCCTCAACGTCGGCTGCATCCCCTCCAAGGCGCTGCTGCACGCCACCCACCAACTCCATGAAGCGGAACACAATTTCGCCAGGATGGGGCTGAAGGGCAAGTCGCCCTCGGTCGACTGGAAACAGATGCAGGCGTACAAGGACGACGTCATCGGCCAGAACACCAAGGGCATCGAATTTCTGTTCAAGAAGAACAAGATAGACTGGATAAAGGGCTGGGCCTCGATCCCGCAGGCGGGCAAGGTCAAGGTCGCCGACGAGGTCTTCGACGCCAAGCACATCGTTATCGCCTCCGGCTCCTCTTCGGCCAGCGTCCCCGGCGCCGATGTCACCATCGACGAAAAAATCGTCGTCACCTCCACCGGCGCGCTGGAATTGTCCAAGGTTCCCAAGAGCATGGTGGTAATCGGCGGCGGCGTGATCGGGCTAGAGATGGGCTCGGTCTATGCCCGCCTCGGCACGCAGGTCACGGTGGTCGAGTTCCTCGACGCCATCACCCCGGGCATGGACGGCGAGGTGCAGAAGAACTTCCAGAAAATCCTGAAGAAACAAGGCATTGACTTCGTCATGGGCGCTGCCGTCCACACCGTCGAGACGCTCAAGACCAAGGCCAAGGTGCACTACAAGCTGCGCAAGGACGACAGCGAGCATCAGCTCGACGCCGATGTCGTCCTCGTGGCGACCGGGCGCAAGCCCTATACCGAGGGGCTCGGCCTCGACAGCCTCGGTGTCGAGATGACCAAGCGCGGACAGGTCGCTGTGGGCCGCGATTGGCAAACCAACGTCAAGGGCGTCTACGCCATCGGCGACGCCATCGACGGCCCGATGCTCGCCCACAAGGCCGAGGACGAGGGCATGGCCGTGGCCGAGGTGCTGGCGGGCAAGCACGGCCACGTCAACTACGGCGTCATCCCTGGCGTGATCTATACCCACCCCGAGGTCGCCAACGTGGGCGAGACCGAAGAAAGCCTGAAAGATCAAGGTCGTGCCTACAAGGTCGGCAAGTTCTCCTTCATGGGCAATGGCCGCGCCAAGGCCAATTTCGCCGCCGACGGCTTCGTCAAGATCCTCGCCGACAAGACGACCGACCGCATTCTCGGGGCGCATATCATCGGGCCGATGGCGGGCGATCTCATCCACGAGATCTGCGTCGCGATGGAATTCGGCGCAAGCGCCGAGGACCTCGCCCTCACCTGCCACGCCCACCCCACCTATTCCGAGGCGGTGCGCGAGGCGGCGCTGGCCTGCGGCGACGGCGCGATCCACGCCTGATGCGCCCCGGCGCGGCCAATGCGTCGCGCCGGTATCGGCCGGACCTGCCTGATGGGATTGGAGCGGGTGAAGGGAATCGAACCCTCGTCGTCAGCTTGGGAAGCTGCTGCTCTACCATTGAGCTACACCCGCGACGCGCCTTGATTACCCGCAAATGCGCCCGCGCCGCAAGAGCAAAGCGCGCGCTATTCCGGCAGCTCCGCCTCGGGGATCATGGCAAAGAACGCACCATCCGACCACAGGCCGAACCACCCGTCGCGGCGCTCCCCGATCTCGACAAGGCGGTAGAAACTCTTGCGGTCGATCAGCGCCTCAAGGCCCGCGCGGACATGGACATAAGGCGACGGCTCGCCGGTCTCCGGGTCGCGTTCCACCCGGATCGGATGATCCGGTCCGGCGGTGACGTGATCGCCGACGTTGGTCTCGAATCGCAGGTTCTGGCCCTCACCCGCGCCATCCCGCTCGAAATCGACGGCGACGAACGGCGCGTCGTCGACGGTGATCCCCACCTTCTCGACCGGGGTGACGAGGACGTACTTGTCGCCGTCCTTGCGCAGAATGGTGGAAAACAGCCGCACAAGCGCGGGGCGGCCGATGGGCGTGCCAAGATAGAACCACGTCCCGTCACGGGCGATCCGCATGTCGAGATCGCCGCAGAAGGGCGGGTCCCACTCATGCACCGGCGGCAGATTCCGGCCGCCGGATTTCGCGGCACGCGCCGCGGCGGCGAGGCTCTCGGCTGACGGGGTTGTGACGCTGTTTGCACTCATTGCTTTTGCCATTTGCGATTGAGACTATACATTCCACATGAGGATACAGGCCCAACCGGAGTTTTGCCATGACCGAAGAGACCGATCTCGTTGCCGGGCTGGAGGCGCTGGAGGACAAGCTGGCGCGCGCGCGGGCCTCGATCACCCGGCGCTTTATCGGGCAGGAGCGGGTCGTCGACCTGTCGCTGTCGGCCCTCCTGTGCGGCGGCCACGGTCTGCTGATCGGCCTGCCGGGGCTGGGCAAGACGCGGCTGGTGGAGACGCTGGGCACGGTGATGGGGCTGGCCACCAACCGGGTGCAGTTCACCCCCGACCTGATGCCCGCCGACATCCTCGGCAGCGAGGTGCTGGAAACTTCGGATGACGGCCGCCGCGCGTTCAAGTTCATCGAGGGGCCGATCTTCTGCCAGCTTCTCATGGCCGACGAGATCAACCGCGCCAGCCCGCGCACCCAATCGGCGCTGTTGCAGGCGATGCAGGAGCGGCAGGTGACCGTGGCGGGCGAGACCCGCGTGCTGGATCAGCCCTTCCACGTCCTGGCCACGCAGAACCCGATCGAGCAGGAGGGTACCTATCCACTGCCCGAAGCGCAGCTCGATCGCTTCCTCGTGCAGATCGAGGTGCCATACCCTGATCGCGACACCGAGCGCGCGATCCTGCTGGCCACCACCGGTGCCGACGAGGAAGAGGCGCACGGCGTGTTCGCGCCCGCGGAGTTGATCGCCGCGCAGCGGATGCTGCGGCGGATGCCGGTGGGCGAGAGCGTGATGGAGACAATCCTCGACCTCGTCCGCGCCGCCCGCCCCGAGGAGCCCGGCGTCTCCGACGCGGTGCGCGAAAGCGTCGCCTGGGGCCCGGGGCCGCGCGCCGCGCAGGCGCTGATGCTGACGGTGCGCGCGCGGGCGATGTTGCAGGGCCGCCTCGCCCCGGATGCGAGCGACGTGGCTGCGATGGCGATGCCGGTGCTGAGCCACCGCATGGCGCTCAACTTCGCGGCACGGGCACGTGGCGACAGCCTCGGCGCTCTGATCTCGACGCTGGTCGAAGACATCACCCGGGTCGAGGCGGCCGCCTGAGATGGCCGATGCCGCCCCGAGCCTGCGCGCCCGCGCCGAAGCGGAGACCGCCCGCCTGCCGCCGTTGCTGGCGCGCGCCGACCGGCTGGCGCGCACCGTGATGATGGGCGAGCACGGGCGCAGACGGGCGGGCACCGGTGACGATTTCTGGCAATACCGCCCGGTGCAGCCGGGCGACAGCCGCCGCATGATCGACTGGCGTCGCTCGGCACGGTCGGATGCCCAGTTTGTCCGCCAGCGCGAGTGGAAACTGGCGCAAAGTGTCATGCTCTGGGTCGATCCCGCCGCCTCGATGCGGTTCGCCTCGCGCCAGGATCTGCCGGAAAAGGCCGACCGCGCGCGGCTTCTGGCGCTGGCGGTGGCACTGCTCCTTGATCGCACTGGCGAGCGGGTGGGAATGACCGGCACGGCGCTGCCGCCCCGGCACGGCGCGGCACAGGTCGCGCGGCTGGCCGAGGCGCTCACCGCCGAGAGCGGCGAGGACCACGCCGCCCCCGACATGTCCGGCCTCGTGCCGCACGGGCGCGCGCTGCTGGTCTCGGATTTCCTCGGTGATCCCGGTCCGGTGCGCGCTGCTCTGACGGCGGCGGCGGACCGGGGCGTGCGCGGCGTGCTGTGCCAGGTGCTCGACCCGGCGGAAGAGGCGTTTCCCTATCGCGGGCGCACCGTTTTCGAGAGCGTCGCCGGCACGCTCACCCACGAGACGCTCAAGGCCTCGTCCTTGCGCGCGCGCTATCTCGAGCGGCTTGCCGCGCGCAAGGACGAGTTGTCATCGCTGGCGTCGGCGACCGGCTGGCAATACGGCTGCCACCACACCGACGGCCCCGCGCAGGGGGCGCTCCTGTGGCTGCACCGCGCCATCGCCGAGGGACGGGGAGGGCGCGCATGAGCCTGCTGTCCATCGGATTCACCACGCCGTGGCTCTTGTGGGCGCTGGTGGCGCTGCCGGTGCTGTGGCTCATCCTGCGCGCGGTGCCGCCCGCGCCGGTGCGGCGGCGCTTTCCCGGTGTGGCGCTGCTCCTGGGCTTGCGCGACGAGGACAGCGTGAGCGACCGCACACCGTGGTGGCTGCTGCTGTTGCGGATGCTGGCGGTGGCGGCGGCCATCGTCGGGCTTGCGGGTCCGGTGCTCAATCCGCGCGGGGCGGATGACGTGGCGAGCGATGCGCCGCTGTTGATCGTGGTCGAGGATAGCTGGGCCGCGGCGCGCGACTGGCCCGCGAGCCGCGCGGCCATCGACGGACAGTTGGCGCAGGCCGCGCGCGACGGGCGTACTGCCGCGCTGATACGGCTGAGCGCGCCCGAGCGCCCGGTGTTCCGCGCCGCCGCCGATCTGCGCAGCCGCTTGCCGGGGCTCGAGCCCGTGCCGTGGAGCGTGCGGCCCGAGAACTATGCCGAGCTCGCCACGCTGCTGCCCGAGGGCGCGGTAGAGACGCGCTGGTTTTCCGACGGGCTGGACCGCGACGGGCGCGAAGAACTGCTCGCCGCGCTCGAAGCGCACGGCCCCGTGGTTGTGCATGAAAGCGCGCGCCCGGTGCTGGCGCTGGCGCCGCCGGGCCTGGAGGACGGGATGGTGGCCCTGCGCGCCTTGCGCGCGGGGGCGGAGGACGGCGCGCGCGATGTCGAGATCACCGCGCATGGCCGCGACCCGGGCGGTGCCGAGCGGGTGCTGGCGCGCCTGCCGCTGGAATTTGCGCCTGGTGCCACCGAGGCCACTGGCCGTCTGTCCCTGCCGCCCGAACTGCGCGCGCGGATCGACCGGTTCGAGATCGCGGGCGCACGCCACGCGGGTGCCGTCAGCCTTGCCGATGATGGGCTGCGGCGGCGCGAGGTGGCGCTGGTCGCGGGCCGCGAGGATCGCGAGGGGCTCGAGCTTCTGTCGCCGCTCTATTACCTGCGCAAGGCGCTCGCCCCCAATGCCGACATCCTGGAGGGCGCGCTGCTCGATCTCATGCCCGCCAATCCCGATGCCGTGGTGCTGGCCGACGTGGCGACGCTCTCGTCGGCGGAACAGGCCGCGCTGGGCGAGTGGGTCGAGGCGGGCGGCGTGCTGGTG
>JADQCC010000200.1 GCA_016278295.1 Roseovarius sp.
TTTTCTGGAGCCACCGGGGAGACGCCTGCACATTCGATACCATGCTGGACGCCCTTGCCCTTGGGTCGGAAGCGCTTCGGCGCATGGCACCGATCGTGCGCGGGGCAGACACCAACCGACACGATCTGCACCCGGCAGCGGCGGGGCTGCTTGCGCTCTCTGTCGGGTTGTCGCGTCAATACCGCGACGACCACGCGCAGCTTTCCGCCGGGATGGCGCTATACGATGCGCTGTATCGTTGGGCCCGGGACGGGTATGAGGAAGGCCACGACTGGCCAACGGAAAGGGGCTAACCGATGCATGACATATCCCTGGCGCAGCTCTTCCGCGCCTTTGGCCGTATCGGCCTGCTGAGTTTCGGCGGGCCGGCGGCGCAGATTTCGGTGATGCATGACGAGCTGGTGACCCGGCGCGGCTGGATGTCGGAAAACCAGTTTCTCGGCGCGCTGTCGTTCTGCATGCTGTTGCCGGGGCCCGAGGCGATGCAGCTTGCCACCTATGCGGGCTGGCGGCAGAGGGGCGTGACGGGCGGGCTGATCGCCGGGCTGCTCTTCGTGCTGCCCGGCGCGGCGGTAATTCTCGGTCTCGGCTATGGCTATGCGATCTGGGGCGGCGTGCCGCTGGTGCAGGCGGCATTCCTCGGGGTCAAGGCGGCGGTGGTGGCGATCGTGGTGCAGGCGCTGTTGCGGATCGCGCGCAAGGCGCTGGCCACGCCCGGCCACTGGATCGTGGCGGGGCTGGCATTCGTCGCGATGTTCGCGCTTGGCGTGCCGTTCCCGGCGATCATCGCGGCGGCGGCGCTCTGGGGGTATTGGCAGAGCCGCCACACGCCGCCCGCGCCCGCGCCCGCGGGGACGGCGGTGCGGCCCGCAGACACGCTGCGCACGGTGCTCATCTGGGGCGCGCTCTGGGCGGCGCCGGTGCTGGTGGCCTGGGGCGCGGGGGCCGCGTTCCTCACCGATCTGGCGCTGTTCTTCTCGAAACTGGCGGTCGTCACCTTCGGCGGCGCCTACGCGGTGCTGGCCTATATGGCCGACACGGTAGTGAGCGCCAAGGGCTGGATCACCGCCGCGCAGATGATCGACGCGCTGGGCCTCGCCGAGACCACGCCCGGCCCGCTGATCCTGGTGACCGAGTTTGTGGGCCTTCTGGCTGGCTGGCAGGCCGGGGGGGCCGGGCTCGCGCTGGTGGCCGCGCTGTTCACCCTGTGGGTGACCTTCGTGCCCTGTTTCCTGTGGATTTTCACCGGTGCGCCTTATGTCGAGGCGATCCTCGCCCGGCCCCGGCTCAAGGGGGCGCTGGCGGGAATATCGGCGGCCGTGGTCGGGGTGATCCTCAACCTGTCGCTGTGGTTCGCATTGCATGTGGTGTTCGGGGAACTGCGCGAGAGCGCGATTGGCCCGGTGCCGGTCTGGGGCACCGTATCCTGGACCGGGCTGGGGCTGACGGTGCTGGCGGCGGTGTTGCTGCTGTGGCTGCGGGTTCCGATGGGCCGGGTGCTGGCGCTGATGGCGGCGCTCGCGGCGGCGGCACATGTTTTGATCTGAGGCCTGCTCGCAGGCTCTTTCGTTTCGATCCGAATCCCCTATGCTGACGGTGTCAATCTTGTTCGAGGTAAGGAATGACCCGCTCCATCGATTATGGAACCCTGATGCATCGCGCGATGCGTGGCCTCATCCAGGAGGTTCTGACGGATATCGCCGAGAACGGGCTGCCGGGGGCGCACCATTTCTTCATCACCTTCGACACCACCCACCCGGACGCCGAGCTGGCCGACTGGCTGCGCGAGCGCTACCCGTCAGAGATGACAGTGGTCATGCAGCACTGGTTCGAGGCGCTGGAGGTGGGCGACGACGGCTTCGGCGTGACGCTCAATTTCGGCGAAGCGCCCGAGCGGCTCTATGTGCCTTACGAGGCGATCCGCACCTTCGTCGATCCGTCGGTCGAGTTCGGCCTGCGGTTCGAGACGCAGGACAGCGACGATGACGAAGACGAGGACGAGGGCGCCCCTCTGGAGGAGGTGGATGGCGCGGTCGGCGCGCAGGAGGAGACCGGCGAGGTGGTGAGCCTCGACAAGTTCCGCAAGTAGCGGGCCACGCGCCGGGCGGGCCTTGGTATCCCGTCGTATACAGCATTGATCTTTCCGGCACCTGCGGTATGAACGGGAAAAACCGCCAAGGAGGCCCGCCATGACCGCCACCCGCACCGAATCCGACAGTTTCGGCCCGCTCGAGGTGCCCAGCGACAAGTATTGGGGCGCGCAGACGCAGCGCAGCCTGATGAACTTCCCGATCGGCTGGGAGCGGCAGCCGGTGGCCATCGTGCGCGCGCTGGGCGTCATCAAGAAAGCCTGCGCGCAGGCCAACAAGACCTCCGGCAAGCTCGACCCGCGCATCGCCGACGCGATCATCGCGGCGGCGGGCGAGGTGATCGCGGGCGATCTCGACGATCATTTCCCGCTGGTCGTCTGGCAGACCGGCTCTGGCACGCAATCCAACATGAACGCGAACGAGGTGATCGCCAACCGCGCCATCGAGATGCTCGGCGGCGAGATCGGATCAAAGGACCCGGTGCACCCCAACGATCACTGCAACATGGGGCAGTCCTCCAACGATACCTTTCCCACGGCCATGCATATCGCCGCCGCGATGAGCGTGCGCGACGTCGCGTTGCCGGGGCTGGAGGCGCTGGCGGCGGGGCTCGAGGCGAAATCCCACGAGTTCCGCGACATCATCAAGATCGGCCGCACCCATACGCAGGACGCCACGCCGCTGACGCTGGGGCAGGAATTCTCGGGATACGCGCATCAGGTTCGGATGGGCATCTCTCGCGTCAAGGCCTGCCTTCCCGGCATATACGAGCTGGCACAGGGCGGCACCGCCGTGGGCACCGGGCTCAATACCGCGCCCGGCTGGGGCGAGACGGTGGCGGCCAACATGGCCGAGATCACCGGCCTGCCTTTCGTCACCGCGCCCAACAAGTTCGAGGCTCTCGCGGCCCATGACGCGATGGTGTTCCTGTCCGGCGCGCTCGCGACGGTGGCGGGATCGTGCTACAAGATCGCCAACGATATCCGTTTCCTCGGGAGCGGCCCGCGCTCGGGCCTGGGCGAATTGATCCTGCCGGAGAACGAGCCCGGCAGCAGCATCATGCCCGGCAAGGTCAACCCGACGCAGGCCGAGGCGCTGACGCAGGTGGCCGCCCACGTCATGGGCAACGATGCGGCGATCAAGTTCGCCGGATCGCAGGGCCATTTCGAATTGAATGTCTACAACCCGATGATGGCCTACAACCTGTTGCAGTCCATCCAGCTTCTGGGCGACGCGACCGCGAGCTTCACCGAGCGGATGCTCAGCGGCATCGCGGCCAACGAGGATCGCATCGACAAGCTGATGAAGGAATCGCTCATGCTGGTCACCGCGCTGGCGCCCACCATCGGCTATGACAACGCCACCAAGGTGGCCAAGACCGCGCACCGCAACGGCACGACGCTCAGGGAAGAGGCGATCAATCTTGGCTTCGTCGATGGCGAGACCTTCGACCGGGTGGTGCGTCCCGAGGACATGATCGGCCCGCGATGAGCGAGGGGCCGATCAACCTCAACCGCGCGCGCAAGCAAATGGCGCGGGCGGCGAAAAAGACCCGCGCCGACGAGAACGCGGCGCGCTTCGGACGCACCAGGGCGCAGAAGGTGCTGGAAGAGGCCGAGGCCGCGAAGGCCCGTCGCATTCTGGATCTGCACAGGCGCGAGGAAGAGTGATGCGTCCTTCACCTTTCCCAAAATACTCCGGGGGAGTCGCGCGGATGCGCGACGGGGGCAGCGCCCCCATCCCCTGCCAGCCATGAGCGCGCGCCCCGTCAAACGCTCGCTCACGCTCCAGGGGCACCGCACGAGCGTGTCGCTGGAAGAGCCGTTCTGGCAGGCGTTCCGCGAGATCGCGCGCGCCGAGGGACGCGCGCTCAACGCGCTCGCCGCCGAGATAGACGCCGCCCGCGACCCCGGAACCGGGCTTGCCTCGGCGATCCGGCTGCATGTGCTGGCGCATTTCCGGGCGCAGGCGCAGGCGGCCCAAAACCGTCATCGCTAGGCGCGCATGTCGTTTTCGGAATGATTCTCACCGCACCCGGTTGAAGGCCGCGTAAAACCCGCGTTACCCTTGGACCGCGCGCGCACCGCCTTATCGGGCGGCGGAAATGTTCGGTGGCGGCTGTCTCGCTGCCGCTGGAACAGGGAAAACCCGGCGGCACCGGGCAAGGGTTGGGCCCTGCAAGGTGCCCGGAATGCCGTCGGCAAAACAGGAGGGACACGGATGTCAGACGACACCGCCAATCAGGGTATCCCCGCTCCCGAAGGGCACTCGGATATCATCGAGACCGAATACGAGATCGGTCAGGACAACATTCAGACGAAGATCGGGCCATTCGGCCTCGACATCCACAACCCGGTCTTCGTGATCTCGGGGCTCGTCATCATCGCTTTCGTGGCCTATGCACTCCTGGCGCCGCAGCAAGCAGCGGAGTTCTTCGGCTGGCTGCGTCCGGCGCTGACCTCGACCTTCGACTGGTTCTTCCTGTCGGCGGCCAATATCTTCGTCATCTTCTGCCTGTTGTTGATCGTCACCCCTTACGGCGCGGTCCGCCTTGGCGGCACCGACGCGACCCCAGATTACAGCTATCTTGGCTGGTTCTCGATGCTGTTCGCGGCAGGCATGGGCATCGGGCTGATGTTTTTCGGCGTGCTGGAGCCGGTCTATCACATGGCCATCTCCGAGCCGCTGGGCGTAGCATCGCCCTTTACCGAGGATGGCCAGCTCATCCCCGAGAATGTCGAGGCGGCCAAGGCGATGGGGCTTGCGGCCACGTCCTATCACTGGGCGTTGCACCCTTGGGCGATCTATGCCGTGGTGGCGCTTGCGCTGGCGTTGTTCAGCTACAACAAGGGCCTGCCGCTGACCATTCGCAGCGCGTTCTACCCGATCTTCGGAGAGCGCGTGTGGGGCTGGACCGGCCATATCATCGACACGCTGGCGGTGTTTGCCACGCTCTTTGGTCTGGCCACCTCGCTGGGCTTCGGTGCGAAACAGGCCAATGCCGGGTTGGAATACATCTATGGTATCCCCAACAACGTGACAGTGCAGGTGATCCTGATCATCGCCATCACGGGGGTTGCGCTCATCTCGGTGCTGCGTGGCCTCGATGGTGGGGTAAAAGTGCTGTCGGAAATCAACATGGTGATCGCGCTGGTGTTGCTCCTGTTCGTTCTCTTCGCGGCGGGCGCGGCCACGATCCTGGGCGATTTCGTCGCCGGGCTGGGCTCCTACTTCAAGAACGTCATCCCGCTCTCGAACCCGTTCGGGAGAGAGGATACCGGCTACATGCAGGGCTGGACGGCGTTCTACTGGGCCTGGTGGATTTCCTGGTCGCCCTTCGTCGGCATGTTCATCGCCCGCGTCAGCCGCGGCCGCACGGTGCGCGAGTTCATCATCTGCGTGCTGATCATCCCGAGCCTCGTGTGCGTGTTCTGGATGGCCGTCTTCGGCGGCGCGGCGATCGACCAGGTGCTGAGCGATCCTGCTGCCAGCGCGGTCAAGGCGCAGGTGATCGACAGCTACAACCCGCCATTGTCGCTCTTTGCCATGCTCGAGTCGCTGCCGCTGGCGTCGATCACCTCGACCATCGGCATCGTATTGGTGATCGTGTTCTTCGTCACCTCGTCGGACTCGGGCAGCCTCGTGATCGACACGATCACCGCGGGCGGCAAGGTCGATGCGCCGGTGCCGCAGCGGGTGTTCTGGTGCACGTTCGAGGGGCTGGTGGCAATCGCGCTGCTGGTCGGTGGCGGCCTGGGGGCATTGCAGGCGATGGTGATCTCGACCGGCCTGCCGTTCACGATCATCCTGCTGGCGATCTGCGTAGCCATCTGGAAGGGCCTCGCCTCCGAGAAACGCTGAGCGCGACCCGAACCTGAAAACCGAGGCCCCCCGGTGCTTGCGCGCCGGGGGGCTTTGCTGTTTGGTGCCCGCAAATGGTGGAAAGAACCAAGGGGGAGATGGCCAGTGATACTGGACAACGATTTCGTGCGCGCGCAGTTTCCGGCCTTTGCCGAGCCGACGCTGGCCGGGCAGGCGTTTTTCGAGAACGCGGGCGGCTCCTATACCTGCGCGCCGGTCATCGCGCGGCTGGAGCGCTATTACCGGCAACGCAAGGTCCAGCCCTACGGCCCCTTTGATGCCAGCCGTCTGGCCGGAGAGGAGATGGACGAGGCGCGGCAGAGGCTGGCGGCGATGATGGGGGTGGGGGTCGACGAGGTGAGTTTCGGCCCCTCGACCACGCAGAACACCTATGTCCTGGCGCAGGCGGTCCGGCAATGGATGCGCCCCGGCGAGGTGATCGTCGTCACCGATCAGGACCACGAGGCCAATTCCGGCCCGTGGCGGCGGCTGGCCGACGAGGGGATCGAGGTGCGCGAGTGGAAGATCGACCCCGGCACCGGGCTGCTCGACCCCGCCGATCTGGACGCGCTGCTGGACGAGCGGGTGCGGCTGGTGTGTTTCCCGCATTGCTCGAACGTGGTCGGCGCCGTGAACCCGGTGGTAGAGATCACCGCGCTGGCCCATGCGGCGGGCGCGTTCGTCTGCGTGGACGGCGTGAGCTATGCGCCCCACGGCCTGCCGGAAGTGGGGCGGTTGGGCCCCGATATCTATCTCTTCTCGGCCTACAAGACCTACGGGCCGCACCAGGGCATCATGGTCATTCGGCAAGAGCTGGCGCGGATGCTGCCCAACCAGGCGCATCATTTCAACGCCGACACCCTCTACAAACGGTTTACACCGGCGGGCCCCGACCACGCGCAGGTGGCGGCCTGTGCGGGCATCGCCGACTATATCGACACGCTGGCCACCCATCACGGCATCGCGGGCGATCCGGCGGCGCGCAACGCGGCGGTACACGAGGCGATGCGCACCCACGAGACCACGCTGTTGCAGCCGCTGCTCGATCACCTGAAGGACCGCAACCGCGTGCGCCTGATCGGCCCCTCCGACGCCACCGCGCGCGCGCCCACGGTGGCGCTGGCGCTCGACCGGCCCGCCGCCGGGGCCGC
>JADQCC010000297.1 GCA_016278295.1 Roseovarius sp.
CGGATCGAGAGCCGCCGCACCCTCGATATCCGGGCGCAGGTCGCCGGTGAAATTGTCGAGCTTGCCGAGGGCTTCGTCGAGGGCGGCACCGTCGAGGCGGGGCAGTTCCTCGCGCGGATCGACCCGGCGCAGGCAGAGGACGCACGCGCACGCGCGCGGATCGACCTCGCCGATGCCCGCGCCGAGGCGCGCGAGGCGGATCGCGCGCTGATCCTCGCGCGGGACGATCTCGCGGCGCGCGAGGATCAGACGGCGCTTCAGTCCCGCGCGCTGGCGCGGCAACGCGACCTCGAATCGCGCGGCGTTGGCACCCTCACCGCCATCGAGAGCGCCGAATACAACGTCATGCAGGCGCGGCAGGCGGTGCTGGCGAGCCGCCAGGCGCTGGCCCTCGCCGAGGCGCGCGTCGATCAGGCCGCAACCTCCGCTTCACGCGCCGAACTGGCGCTGACAGAGGCCGAACGGCGGCTGGCCGAGACGCGGATCACCGCCGGGTTCTCGGGACGGCTGAGCGAAGTGAGCATAGTCGAGGGAGGTATCGTGGCGGTGGGCGAGCAGATCGCACGGCTGGTGGACGGGCGCGCGCTCGAGGCGGCATTTCGCGTCTCCACGGCGCAATACACGCGGCTTCTGGATGCGGCTGGCGCATTGTCGCCCCTGCCCGTGACCGCCACGCTCGACAGCGGCGACACCACGATCCGCGCGACGGGCCGCATCGCGCGCGAATCCGCCGCCCTGGCCGAGGGCGAGAGCGGGCGCATGATCTTTGCCGCGCTCGACCGGGCGCCGGCCCTCAAACCCGGCGATTTCATGCGCATCAGCGTCGGGGAATCGCCACTGGAGGGGGTGGTGCGGCTGCCGGCATCGACGCTGGGCGGGGATGGCACGGTACTCGCGGTGGGCGACGGGGACCGGCTCGAGGTGCTGCCGGTCACGCTGTTGCGAAGGCAGGTCAACGACGTGCTGCTCGCCGCCCCCGGCGTGGCCGGGCGCGAGATCGTGACCCAGCGCAGCCCGGCGCTCGGCCCCGGCCTCAAGGTGCGGCGCATCGGCGAGCAAGAGGCGGACACCGTGTCTCTGAGCTCCGAACGGCGCGCGCGGCTGCGCGCTCAGGTCGAGGCCGACGCCGCGCTCCCCGAAGACGAACGCCGCCGCCTGCTGATCGATCTCGCCCGCCCGCGCGTGCCCGCGCGCACCGTGGCGCGGATCGAAGCCCAAGCCGGGGGCTAAACCCCGTGGGCGGAATCATCCCTTTCTTCACCCGGCACCGAACGGCGGCCAACCTGTTGCTGATCCTGCTGGTGGCGCTCGGATTGATGGCCGCACCGAACATGCGCGCACAGTTCTTTCCCGACGTGGTGGCGGATAATGTCTCCGTCACGGTCACCTGGAAGGGCGCGAGCGCCGAGGACGTGGACGCACGGATCGTGCAGCTTGTCGAACCCGCGCTCCTGGCGGTCGAGGGGGTGACCAAGGCGCGCACCACGAGCCGCGAGGGCAGCGCCGCGATGACCCTCGAATTCGAGCCGGGCTGGGACATGGGGCGCGCCGCCGACGAGGTCGAGGCCGCGCTGGGCCCGATCACCGATCTGCCCGAGGATGCCGAGGAACCGGTGGTCCGCCGTGGCGCGTGGCGCGAACGCGTGACCGACGTGGTCATCACCGGGCCGGTCGGGGCAGATCAACTGGCCCGGATCGCCGACGGATTCGTCGCCCGGCTGTTCGCCGCCGGGGTGACGCGGGCCGCCGTCTCGGGGGTGGCGGTGTCTGAAACGCGGGTCGAGGTGCCCGCGCACGCGCTCGTTGCCCATGATCTGAACATGGCAGAGATCGCCGCCGCCATCGCCGCGCGCGTCGATGCCGCCCCGGCGGGCGACGTGACCGGGGCCAACGCACGGCTGCGCACCGGCACCGAAGCGCGCAGCCCCGCCGAGATTGCCGCCATCCCGCTGCGGCTGCGGCCCGACGGCACGGCGCTGACGATCGGCGACGTGGCGACGGTGCGCGCGGGCGGGTTCGACCGCGGGCTTGCCTATTACGTGGGGGACGCCCCCGCCGTCACCGTCCGCGTGGACCGCCCCGCCGAGGGCGATGCGCTCGACGTGCAGGCACAGGTGGAACAGGTCGCGGACGAGATGCTGCGCAGCCTGCCCGAGGGCGTCGTGATCGAGCTCGTGCGTACCCGGTCCGAGGCCATTTCAAGCCGCCTGACGATGCTTCTCGACAATGCAGCCACCGGGCTGGTGCTGGTGGTAGGGCTGTTGTTCCTTTTCCTCAACGCGCGCACCGCCTTCTGGGTCGCGGCGGGTATCCCGGTGGCGATGCTGGCGGCGCTCGCGCTGATGTATGCGGCGGGGCTCACGCTCAACATGATCTCGCTGTTCGCGATCATCATCACGCTGGGGATCGTGGTGGACGATGCCATCGTGGTGGGCGAGCACGCCGACGCCCGCCACCGCCGCTATGGCGAACCGCCCCCCATCGCCGCCGAACGCGCCGCCGGGCACATGGCGCTGCCGGTCTTTTCCGCGACGCTCACGACGCTGATCGCGTTCTTCGGGCTGGCGATCATAGGCGGGCGGTTCGGCAACCTCATCTACGACATCCCCTTCACCGTCATTGCCGTTCTGACGGCGAGCCTCGTGGAGTGTTTCCTGATCCTGCCCAACCACATGGCCCACGCGCTGGCGCGTTCGGCGCGCGGGCGGTGGTACGACATGCCCAACCGGCTGGTGAACCGCGGCTTCACCGCGTTCCGCGACCGCGCCTTCCGGCCGCTCGTGGGGCTGGCGATCCGGGCGCGCTATGTCGTGCTGGCGGCGGCGGTGCTGCTGCTGGCCGTGCAGGTGGCGGGCGTGGTGCGCGGCGACGTGACGTGGCGGTTCTTCAACGCGCCCGAGCGCGGCAGCGTTACCGGCAATTTCGCAATGGCGCCGGGTGCCACGCGCGCCGACGCGCTGTCGCAGATGCGCGCGCTGCAACAGGCGGTCGCGGCGCTGGGCGATGAGTACGCCGCGCGCCA
Source organism: Roseovarius sp. (assembly GCA_016278295.1). Lineage (GTDB taxonomy): Bacteria > Pseudomonadota > Alphaproteobacteria > Rhodobacterales > Rhodobacteraceae > Roseovarius. The sequence continues at coordinate 3,023 of JADQCC010000297.1, forward strand.
CGGGCAGAATCCCGTGCAGCATGTGCTCGCGCAGGTGGGCGACCATGCCGGGCGCGGCATGGCCGGGTCCGAGACGCGCGAGGACGACCTCAAGGGCGGCATTTCCATCGAGCTGATCGACGCCGACCAGCGCCCCTATTCCAGCTTCGCGTTTCTTGCCGACCTTCAGGAACGCGCGCCGCGCCTGCCGATGACCGAGGCGCTGAGCTTTCGCGGGTCGCGGTCGGGTCCCGGCGGGGACGCCATCGACATCGCCTTCTACGGGGCCACGGCAGACACACTCAAGGCCGCCGCCGAGGCGCTCAAGACCCGGCTGGCGCAAGAGCCCGAAGTCTCGGCGCTGGAAGACACGCTGGCATGGGACAAGGCCGAACTGGTGCTGGAGCTTACGGCCCACGGGCAGGCGCTCGGCTTCGATATCGACGCGCTGGGCCGCACGCTGCGCAACAGGGTGAGCGGCATCGAGGCGGCGACATATCCCGACGGGCCGCGCTCTGCCACGGTGCGGGTGGAACTGCCCGAAGCGGACCTGTCGGCGGATTTCCTCGACACCACGATGGTGCGCAGCGCAACCGGCCAATACGTGCCGGTGGCCGATATCGTCACCGTCACCACGCGCACCGGATTTGCCACCGTGCGGCGCGAGAACGGGCTGCGGCTGGTAACGGTGACAGGCGACATCTCCGGTGACGACCCCGCCCGCGCCGCCGGGATCACCCGCACCCTGGAGACCGAGATCCTGCCGCGCATCGCGGGCGAATACAGGGTGGAATACCGCATGGGCGGTCTAGCCGAGCAGGAGGACGATTTCCTCGCCGATGCGCGGCTGGGGCTGATGCTCACCCTGCTGGGCATCTACCTCGTGCTGGCACTGGTGTTTGCAAGCTGGGCACGGCCCATCGCGGTGATGGCGGTGATCCCCTTCGGCCTTGTCGGCGCGATCTGGGGGCATGCGCATTGGGACGTGCCGCTGTCGATGTTCTCGGTGGTGGGGCTCTTGGGCATGACCGGCATCATCATCAACGATTCCATCGTGCTGGTGACCGCGATCGACGGGCACGCGCGGGGGCGCGGGCTGATCCCCGCCATCATCGAGGGCACGGCGGACCGGCTGCGCGCCGTGGTGCTGACCACGCTCACCACGGTAATGGGGCTCGCGCCCCTGCTGTTCGAACGCTCGACACAGGCGCAGTTTCTCAAGCCAACCGTCATAACGCTGGTCTATGGCCTCGGCTTCGGCATGGTGCTGGTGCTGGTGCTCGTGCCCGCGCTTCTGGCCATCGGGCACGACCTGGGGCGGCCCTTCACCGCGCTGGGGCGCGGCTGGCGGGCGCGGCGCAGCGGCGTGGCGGCCCTGATGCGGGCCACAGGTGCGGCGCTGACGGCGTGGTTCGCGGCAACGGTGGGCTGGGTGCTGGCCACCGGCGCCCTGCCCGCGCCGCTTGCGGGGCTGGTACCGCTCGCACCGATGCAGGCGGCGCTGGTGTTGCAGGCGGGCGGGACCGCGATACTGCTCTCGCTGGTCTGGATCGGGGCGATGCTGGCAACGTACAGGCGCGGCCAAAGCGGCTTGCGCCGTCCCTGATCCGGCGCTACGCCTGCGCCATGCGGATCGTGCGCGACCATAGCTTTGCCACCGAGGCCGACCGGGGCGCGTCCGTCGCCATCGGCAATTTCGACGGCGTCCACATCGGTCATCGCCATGTGATCGACATCGCCCGCGACGCAGGCGCGCGGATCGGCGCCCCTCTGGGCGTGTTGACCTTCGAGCCGCACCCGCGCGAATTCTTTGCCCCCGACGCCCCGCCCTTTCGGCTGATGAGCGCCGAGGCGCGCACCCACAGGCTGGAAAAGATCGGGGTCGAGCGGCTCTATGAACTGCCCTTCAACGCGGCCCTTGCGGGGCTCAGCCCACGCGCCTTTGCCAGCGAGGTGCTGGCCGGCGGGCTGGGGCTGCGCCACGTGGTGGTCGGCGCGGATTTCTGCTTCGGCAAGGGGCGCGCGGGCGATGCCGCGGACCTTCGGGCCTTCGGTGCCGAAATGGGCTTTGGCGTGACCATCGCCGACCTGCTCGAAGGCGCGGACGGACAGGTCTCATCAACCGCGATCCGGCAGGCGCTCTCGGATGGCCGCCCGCGCGACGCCGCGGAAATGCTGGGCCACTGGCACCGGATCGAGGGGCCGGTGGTGGGCGGCGAGCAGCGCGGACGCACGCTTGGATACCCGACGGCCAACATGTCCATCGCCGGGCTGCACCCGCCACGCTTTGGCGTCTACGCAGTGCTCGTGGACGTGCTCGACGGTCCCCATGCGGGGCAGTATCACGGTGCCGCCTCGCTCGGGCTGCGGCCCATGTTTCAGGGCCGGGTGCCCAATCTCGAAACCTTCCTGTTCGATTTCTCCGGCGATCTCTACGGCGCGCATCTCTCGGTCGGTCTCGTCGATTACCTCCGCCCCGAAGAGACATTCGACGGCCTCGACGCCTTCATCGCGCAGATGGACGCCGATTGTGCCCGCGCCCGCGACATCCTGGCCGCGACATGAGCGACGCCGACGATCCCATCGGCCGCAGCGGCCTGCGCCCACGCTTCTGGGAGACGACGCCGCTCGACCGCATGACGCAGGCGGAATGGGAGGCGCTCTGCGACGGCTGTGGCAAGTGCTGCCTCAACAAGCTGGAGGATGACGAGACCGGCGAGGTGGCGCTGACCCGCGTCGCCTGCCGGCTCTTCGACGACACCACCTGCCGCTGCGCGCAATACCCGATCCGGCATCAGTTCGTGCCGGAATGTATCTCGCTCAAGCCCCACACGATCGAGCGCCACGCCTACTGGCTGCCCGAAACCTGCGCGTACAAGCTGCTGCACGAGGGCAGGCCGCTCTTCGACTGGCACCCGCTCATCTCGGGCACACCCGAGAGCGTGCACGCGGCGGGCGTGTCGGTTCAGCACAGAACCTTGCCGGAATTCGACGTGCCGGAAGAAGAGTGGGAAGACCACATCATAGAGGAGCCCACCTGATGCAATTTGCCTCCGACAATGCCGGTCCCGCGCTGCCGCAGGTGATGGAGGCGATGATCGCCGCCAACGCGGGGCACGCCCCCTCCTACGGCGCCGAGGCGCTGATGGAAGAGGTCCGCGACCGGCTGCGCGACCTGTTCGAGGCCCCGCAGGCGAGCGTCTACCTCGTGGCCACCGGCACGGCAGCCAACGCGCTGGCGCTCGCCACCCTGTCGGAGCCGTGGCAGACCGTGTTCTGCACGCCGCTGGCGCATGTCCACACCGACGAATGCAACGCGCCCGAGTTCTTTACCGGCGGCGCCAAGCTCAGCCTCGTGGGCACGGGCGACAAGATGACGCCGGATGAGCTGGAGCGCGCCATCGGCGGCTGGTCCGCGGGCGACGTCCACAACCCGCAGCACGGGCCGGTGTCGCTGACGCAGGCCACCGAGCGGGGCCGCGTCTATACCTGCGCGGAAATCGCCGCGCTCTGCGACGTGGCGCGCGATCACGGGCTGCCCACCTACATGGACGGCGCGCGCTTTGCCAACGCGGCAGCGGCGCTCGGGTGCACCCCCGCCGAGATGACGTGGCGCGCGGGCATCGACGCCGTCAGCTTCGGCGGCACCAAGAACGGCTGTCTCGGCGTCGAGGCGGTGATCTTCTTCAACCCCGAAAACGCCTGGGAATTCGAGCTGCGGCGCAAGCGCTCGGCGCATCTCTTCTCCAAGCACCGGTATCTCTCGGCACAGATGCTTGGCTATGTCACGACGGATGCATGGCGCGAGACAGCGCAGATCGCCAATGCCCGCGCCGCCAGACTGGCCGAGGGCCTGCGGACCGTGCCGGGGGCCGAGATGGTCCACACCCGCGAGGTCAACATGATCTTCGCCCGGCTGCCGCGAGCCACCCACCGGCGTCTCCGCGCGGCGGGCGCGGCCTACGCGCTCTACGAGGGGCCGCTGGACGCAGGCCCGGACGAAGAGCCGCTGATGGCCCGATTCGTCTGCGACTGGTCGGTGGCCGAGGACGAGATCGACCGGTTTCTGGAGATGGCGGCGGGGTAGT
>JADQCC010000257.1 GCA_016278295.1 Roseovarius sp.
ACGGCCCGGCGAGCCCCGCCACCGCGTCCGCCGCGAGGATCGCGGCCAGCCTTTCGCTCACGCATGTCTCGCCCTGTTTCGCGTATCGGTGCGCGACCGGCGCGGGCCTGATTCGCGCGGTCCGGGCCGCCGGTGGTGGCCTCGGGCCGACCCCGGAACCGGCGGAATGCTGCCTCTCAGGGGGATATTGCCGCCGCGCGCGCGGCGAATCGCGCGTCAAAGGGTGACACGTGCGGCGCAAGTGCCGAGACTTGTGCTATGATCGGTGCGGTTCCGATGTACCTGATGAGGGAGACGTAAGATGGGTTCGAAGATATTTCTGATGGCGGCGCTGACGGCCAGCGTGGCGGCGATGCCCGGCACGCGCGCGGCGGCGGATTTTGCCGACGGGCTCGTGGGCGGGCTCGTGGGCGGCGCGGTGAGCGGTATCATCGTCAACGAGAGCGCCAAGGCGCGCGAGCGCAAGCGCACGACCACGACGACGACCACGAGGCGGGTCTATCGCGCGCCTTCCGTCTCTAGCCAGCAGGTCCGCGAGGAGCAGACCGCGCTCAACTATTTCGGCTTTCCGGCGGGTACGCCCGATGGCGTGCGCGGGCGCAACACGCGCAACGCGGTTTCGCAGTTCCAGGCGCATATGGGCTATCCGGTCACCGGGCAGTTGCAGGACTACGAGCGGCAGTTCCTGATCTCGTCCTATTACCGGGCGCAGTCGGGCGGTGCGGCCACGGCGCAGCGGATCGCGCAGGCCGGGCAGGGCACGCGGGGTCTCTTGTATGCGTATCGCGACGAGGCGCTGGGCACCCAGCAGCAGGGGCAGGGCGGGATGATGGCCCTGGCCCCGCAGGAGGAGGAGCAGACGCAGGCGGCCTCGGCCTCCGGCTCGGCATCGGGCGGCGGCGGGGCGCTGCCCAACCTGATGGCCTCGGGCGGGGATGGTCCGTCGCTGGCGTCGCATTGCAACCAGGTGAGCCTGGTGACCAGCTCGAACGGCGGGTTTGTCACCGCCGCCTCGATGCAGGACGCACGCTTTGCCCTCAACGAGCAGTTCTGCATCGCGCGGACCTATGCCATCGCCGAGGGCGAGAGCATGGCCTCCTCGCTTCAGGGGGTCACGCCCGAGCAGCTGGAGGAGCAGTGCCGCGCCTTTGGCCCGGCGATGCGCGAGCATGTGGCGGCGCTGTCGCTCGACAAGCGCAGCGCGGTGCTCGACGGGGTGCGGGGATTTGTGCGCCAGACCGGGCAGTCGCCCGCGCAGCTGGCCGGGACCGCGCGCATCTGTCTGTCGGTGGGGTATCGCATCGACAACATGAACGTGGCGCTCGGCTCTGGCCTGTTGCTCGCGGCGCTGGGCGAGGATGCCTATGGCGAGCTGATGGGCCATCACCTCAACGAGGGGTTCGGCACCGCGCGCCGCCCGGACCTGGCAAAGGCGTGGTTCGCCGCGGCGATCGAGGCGGTGGAGAATGGCGCCGAGCCGGTTTTCGCCCCCGGCGATCCGGGGCGCAACGCGCTGTTGCGCAAGGCGGTGTTCGACGCCGATTCGGGCGTGCAGGGCGAGGCCGTGCAGCCCGCCTCGACGCTGCCCACCTTCAACGTGGACTGAGCCGGGGCGGCCACCGGAGAGGGGGGCCGAAAAACCGGAGGGGCGATGCGATTTGCCCCTTCACAACCGGATGAGCATTGCGTATATGCCCCGCAGCCTACCAGGCACGTGCGGTCGTGGCGGAATTGGTAGACGCGCAGCGTTGAGGTCGCTGTGGGGTAACTCCCGTGGAAGTTCGAGTCTTCTCGACCGCACCAAATTCTCTTTCATATCGGCAGGATGTGACCGGCGTGGCGGCGGGTGCGCGGGCGTTGGTTTCGCGCGGGACAGGCGCTGCACGACGGTTTGCCGCGCCCCTCATCCTGCCGGGAACACCGGGCTGTCCTTGACGATGCCGTAGGCGAAGCTGGTGTCGATCGAGCCGATTCCGCCGATGCGCTGGAGCCGGGCGCGGATGAAGGCCTCGTAGGCGTCGAGCGAGGCGACGACGACCCGAAGCTGGTAGTCGGTCTGGCCGGTCATGACGTGGCATTCGATCACTTCCTGCATCCGCCCCACCTCGCGCTCGAAGGTCTGCACGGTGGTTTCGTCGTGCCGTTCCAGGCGGATGCGCACGAAGGCGGTGATCGCGAGGCCGTAGGCGCGCGCGTCCACCCGCGCGGCGTAGCCGCGGATCACGCCCGCCGTTTCGAGATTGCGCACCCGGCGCAGGCAGGGCGAGGGCGAGAGGCTGACCCCTGCGGCGAGGTCCTGGTTCGATATGCGCCCGTCGCGTTGCAGGGCGCGGATGATCTGGCGGTCCTTGTCGTCCATTTTCAGTCTCGCGTTGGCATATTATGCCAAAATACTGCGATAGATTGGAGCATAAAGCAATCCATGGCCAGATATGATGCGATATCCTGCCACAAACAGGAGATCAAACATGAGCAATTCCCAAGGTTTCGCCACCCGCGCCATCCATCTCGGGTACGACCCGCTCGATCACGAGGGCGCGCTGACGCCGCCGCTGCATCTGACCTCGACCTTTGCCTTTGAGTCGGCCGAGGCGGGGGGCGCGCTATTCGCCGGGGAGCGCGCGGGGCATGTCTACAGCCGCATCTCGAACCCCACGCTCGACCTGCTGGAGCGCCGCGCCGCCTCGCTCGAGGGGGCCGAGGCGGGGCTGGCGCTGGCCTCGGGCATGGGGGCGATCACGGCGGTGCTGTGGACGCTGCTGGCGCCCGGCGACGAGGTGATCGTGGACAAGACGCTCTATGGCTGCACGTTTGCGTTCATGCATCACGGGCTGCGCAAGTTCGGTATCACGGTGACCCATGTGGACATGACCGAGCCCGAAAATCTGCGCGCGGCGATGTCGGACCGCACCCGCGTGGTCTATTTCGAGACGCCCGCCAACCCCAACATGCGGCTGGTGGATATCGAGGCGGTGGCGGCCATCGCCCACGAGGGTGGCGCGCAGGTGGTGGTAGACAACACCTATGCCACCCCTTACCTGACGCGCCCCATCGCGCTGGGGACCGATCTGGTGGTGCATTCGGCGACCAAGTATCTGGGCGGGCATGGCGACCTGGTGGCGGGGCTGGTCGTGGGCCGCGCCGAGGCAGTGGGCGAGATCCGGCTGGTGGGCATGAAGGACATGACCGGCGCGGTGATGGCCCCGTTCAACGCGATGCTGGTGATGCGCGGGCTGAAGACGCTGAGCCTGAGAATGGAGCGGCATTGCGCCAGCGCGCGCGTGGTGGCCGCGTGGCTGGAGGGGCACCCGGAGGTGGCGGCCGTGCATTACCCGGGGCTGGAGAGTTTCGGCCAGCATGCGCTGGCCTGCCGACAGATGGCGCTGCCCGGCGCGATGATCGCCTTCGAGCTGACAGGCGGGCTGGAGGCCGGGCGCCGGATGATGAACGGGCTGCGGATGATCGCGCGCGCCGTGTCGCTGGGCGATGCCGAGACGCTGATCCAGCATCCCGCCTCGATGACGCATTCGACCTACAGCCCCGAGGAGCGCGCCGCGCACGGAATCGGCGACGGGCTGATCCGGCTGTCGGTTGGGCTTGAGGATGTCGCCGATATCCTCGACGATCTGGACGGGGCGCTGAGCCGTACCGTGCTCCGCGATACCGCCTGATATGTCCAGCATGAAAGCATTCTGATGCCATTCCAGATTTCCATCGGTCCGAACCTGCGCAAATCGCCGTTCTTCGATGCCACCGTTCGAAGCGGGGTGCGGGGCTTCTCGGTCTACAATCACATGCTGATCCCCGGACATTTCGGCGATCCCGAGGCCGAGTATGACCGGCTGATGACCGGGGTGGCGATGTGGGATGTGGCGGCGCAGCGGCAGGTGGAGCTGACCGGGCCGGATGCCGGGCGGCTGGCGCAATACCTGACGCCGCGCGACCTGACCAGGACGCGGATCGGGCAGGGGCGTTACGTGCCGCTCTGCGATCACGAGGGGTGGCTGATCAACGACCCGGTGCTGCTGAAGCTGGCCGAGGACCGGTATTGGCTGTCGGTCGCCGACAGCGACATCCACCTGTGGGCCGCGGCTATCGGGCGCGAGCGGCGCTGGGACGTGGCGGTGGGCGAGCCGGACGTGTCGCCGCTCGCGATCCAGGGGCCGAAGGCGGTGCTGGTGGCCGAGGCGCTGTTTGGTCCGCGGGTGCGGGACATGCGGTATTTCGGTTTCGAGGACACCGAGCTGCACGGTATCCCGCTGATCCTCGCGCGGTCGGGCTGGTCCAAGCAGGGCGGGTTCGAGCTGTATCTGATGGACGGCGCGCGCGGTGGCGAGCTGTGGGAGCTGGTGGCCGAGGCGGGCGCGCCCTGGGGGATCGGACCCGGAGCGCCCAACGATATCGAGCGGCTGGAAAGCGGGCTGGTTTCCTATGGGGCCGACATGCGCTGGCAGGGTGCGCGGGCGGACCCGTTCGAGATGGGGCTGGGCGCGCTGGTCGATCTGGCGGCGGGGCACGATTTCGTCGGCCGCGCCGCATTGGAGCGGATCGCGGCGCAGGGCCCGGCGCGCAGGCGCGTGGGGCTGGTGCTCGATGGCCGCCCGGTGCCGCCGGGCCATCCGGTGCCGCTGATGTCGGGGGAGGCGGATGTCGGGCGGGTGTGCGAGTTTGCGTTTTCCCGGCGTCTGGGGCGGACCATCGGTGTCGGGATCGTGCGGGCCGATCTGGCGGAGGGGGCTGCGGGGCTGACGGTCGCGCTGGAGGGCGGGGCGGTGCCCGCGCGGATCGCGCCGTTGCCGTTCGCGGACCAGTGAAAACAGGGGGATGGGGCGCGCCATGACCGATAGAGAGACCGACCACCTCAAGACCGTCGAGCAGCGGCTGTTGTGGTTGTCGCACTGGATGATCCACCACGCCAACCACGTCCGCCCCAAGGTGGACGGGATCAAGACGGGCGGGCATCAGGCAAGTTCGGCGTCGATGGTGTCGATCATGACGGCGCTCTATTTTTCGGCGTTGCGCCCCGAGGACCGGGTGGCGGTCAAGCCGCACGCCTCGCCGGTGTTTCACGCGATGCAATACCTGATGGGCAATCTCGACCGCGCGCGGATGGAGGCGTTTCGCGGCCTGGGCGGCGTGCAGAGCTATCCAAGCCGCACCAAGGATGTGGACGACGTGGATTTCTCCACCGGGTCGGTCGGTCTTGGCGTGGCGATCACGAGTTTCGCCGCGCTGGTGCAGGATTACATCGCCGCCAAGGACTGGGGGGCCGATGTGCCGCGCGGGCGCATGGTGGCGCTGGTGGGCGATGCGGAGCTGGACGAGGGCAATGTCTACGAGGCGTTGCAGGAGGGCTGGAAGAACGACCTGCGCAATTGCTGGTGGATCATCGACTATAACCGCCAATCGCTGGACGGGATCGTGCGCGAGCGGCTGTTCGAGCGGATCGAGAAGATTTTCGACGCCTTTGGCTGGGATGTGGTGCGGGTGAAATACGGCGCGCTGCAACGGGCGGCCTTTGCCGAGCCGGGGGGTGCTGCGCTGCGCGACTGGATCGACGCCTGCCCCAACGCGGAATATTCGGCGCTGACCTATATGGGCGGCGCGGTCTGGCGGCAGCGGCTGATGGACGACCTGGGCGATCAGGGCGACGTGACCGCGCTCATCGAGCGGCGCAGCGACCGCGAACTGGCGGACCTGATGGAGAACCTCGGCGGCAATTGCGTGGCGAGCATGGCCGAGACATTCGCGCGCATCGACCACGACCGCCCGACCTGTTTCCTCGCCTACACGATCAAGGGCTGGGGCACGCCCATCGCGGGCCACAAGGACAATCACGGCGGGCTGATGACCCGCGCGCAGATGGCCGAGTGGCAGACGCATATGGGCATACCCGAGGGGCAGGAATGGGACCGGTTTGCCGGGGTCGGCGATGTGGACGGCCTGCGCGCCTGTCTCGATGCTGTGCCGTTCTTTGCCAAGGGCGCGCGGCGGTATGGTGACGCACGGCTGGCGGTGCCCGCCGTTGCGGCGGTGACGGACCGCGAAATCTCGACGCAGATGGCGTTCGGCAAGATGCTCGACGGGCTGGCGCGGGGCGACAGCGCGCTCGCGGCGCGCATCCTGACCACCTCGCCGGACGTGACGGGCACCACCGGGCTGGGGCCGTGGGTGAACCGCCGCAAGCTGTTTTCGCGGACCGAGCAGCGCGATGCCTTTATCGAGCATCGCATCCCCTCGACCGCGAAATGGAATTTCTCGCCCGAGGGGCAGCACCTTGAGCTCGGCATCGCCGAGATGAACCTGTTTCTGCTCTTGGGGGCGGCGGGGCTGGCGCACAGCCTGTGGGGCAAGCGGCTGATCCCCATTGGCACGGTCTATGATCCGTTCGTGCATCGCGGGCTCGATGCGCTCAATTACGCCTGTTACCAGGATGCGCGGTTCATCGTGGCGGGCACGCCATCGGGGGTGACGCTGGCGCCCGAGGGGGGCGCGCACCAATCGGTGGGCACGCCGCTGACCGGCATGGCGCAGGACGGGCTGGCGAGTTTCGAGCCCGCCTTTGCCGACGAGCTGGCGGTGATCCTGGAATGGGCGTTCGACTATTTGCAGCGCGATGGCGAGGGCGACAGGGGAGGCGGCGTGGACGAGCGCACATGGCTGCGCGACGAGACCGGCGGGTCGGTCTATCTGCGGCTGAGCACCAAGCCGCTGGAACAGCCGGGCAAGCGCGCCGACGACGCATTCCGGCAGGGCGCCATCGACGGGGCCTACTGGTTGCGGCCGCCGGGGCCGAATTGCGAGGTGGTGATCGCCTATCAGGGTGCGGTGGCCGACGAGGCCATCGCGGCGGCGGGGCTGGCGGGCGGCGCGCGCCGCGACGTGGGCGTGCTGGCGGTGACCTCGGCGGACCGGCTCAACGCGGGCTGGACGGCGGCGCAGCGCGAGCGGGCGCGGGGCAATGCGGATGCGGTGAGCCATGCCGAGCGGCTGCTTGCCCCGTTGCCGCGGCACTGCACGCTGGTGACGGCGAT
>JADQCC010000137.1 GCA_016278295.1 Roseovarius sp.
CATCACCGTGTCGATCTCGACCGAGCTCATCCGCTCCTTGATCGCGCGTTCCATCCGCAGAAGGCCCACGCGGTACTGGTTCTCCATCAACTCGCCAACCGAGCGCACCCGGCGATTGCCGAGGTGGTCGATATCATCGACGTCGCCCTTGCCGTCGCGCAGCTCCACCAGTGCCTTGACACAGGCCACGATATCGTCGCGGTCCAGCGTGCGCAGCGTGTCGGGCTTGTCGAGGTTGAGGCGCATGTTCATCTTGACGCGGCCCACCGCCGAAAGATCGTAGCGGTCGGAATCCGAGAACAGCGTGTCAAAGAGTGCCGTCGAGGCCTCCTCGGTGGGCGGCTCGCCGGGGCGCATCACGCGATAGATGTCCATCAGCGCGCTCTCGCGGCTCATGTTCTTGTCCACCGCCATCGTGTTGCGGATGTAGGGGCCCACGTTGATCCCGTCGATGTCGAGCACCGGGATATCGGTGATCCCGGCGTCGAGCAGCGCCTGAAGCGTGCCACCGGTCACGGTGCCGTCCTTGTCGTATTCCAGCGTCAGCTCGTCACCCGCCTCGACATGGATCGCGCCGGTTTCCTCGTCGATGATGTCGCGCGCGACGAACTTGCCGACGATCTGCTCGAAGGGCACCAGCAGGTTGGCAACCTTGCCCTCGTCGATGAGCTGCTTGACGGCGCGCGGCGTGACCTTCTTGCCCGCTTCGCAGATGACCTCGCCGGTCTTGGCGTCCACCAGATCATAGGTCGGGCGCGTGCCGCGCACCCGCTCGGGGAAGAACTTGGTGACCCAGCCCTTCTTCTTCTTCAGCTTGTAGTCGACGGTGTCGTAATAGGCATCCATGATGCCTTCCTGATCGAGACCGAGCGCATAGAGCAGCGTCGTCACCGGCAGCTTGCGGCGCCGGTCGATGCGGGCATACACGATGTCCTTGGCGTCGAACTCGAAATCGAGCCACGAGCCGCGATAGGGGATGATGCGGCAGGTGAACAACAGCTTGCCCGAGCTGTGCGTCTTGCCCTTGTCATGGTCGAAGAACACGCCAGGGCTGCGGTGCATCTGGCTGACGACCACGCGCTCGGTGCCGTTGACGATAAAGGTGCCGTTATGCGTCATGAGCGGCATGTCGCCCATGAACACGTCCTGCTCCTTGATATCCTTGACGGATTTCGCGCCGGTATCCTCGTCCACATCGAACACGATCAGCCGCAGCTTGACCTTGAGCGGCGCGGCATAGGTCATGTCGCGCTGCATGCACTCCTCGACGTCGTATTTCGGCTTCTCCAGCTCGTAGCTGACGAATTCGAGCACGCTGGTCTCGTTGAAATCCTTGATCGGAAAGGCCGATTGAAAGACGCCCTTGATCCCCTCGCCGTCCTGCGGCTCCGGCTGGTCGCCGGAATGAAGGAACAGGTCATACGAGGATTTCTGAACCTCGATGAGGTTCGGCATCTCCAGGACTTCACGAATCTTGCCGTAATACCTGCGCAAACGCTTCTGGCCGAGGTAGGTCTGAGCCATGATTGATCTCACCTTTCGTTTCTCACCGGCCGCCTACGCTGTCGGGCTACAGCGCCGCGGTCTTCCGAGAGGGCGGGGCGATCCATTCCCGGCCCCTGTCCCACCAGAGGCCTCCCGATCGCACGAACCTCGCCTGAAAGAACCCCCGGCACGGGCCAGGGCCTCTCTGAGACAGGTTCGGCCGGGCCCGGATTTTCCGGGCCCAGCCTATGGTCATGCCACACGTTATGCGGCGATCACTTGAGTTCGACCTCGGCGCCGGCTGCTTCCAGCTTGCCCTTGATCTCTTCGGCTTCGTCCTTGGAGACCTGCTCCTTGACGGCCTTGCCACCGGCCTCGACGAGGTCCTTGGCTTCCTTGAGACCAAGGCCCGTGATCGCGCGGACCTCTTTGATGACGTTGATCTTCGACGCACCGGCCGATTTCAGGATCACGTCGAATTCGGTCTGCTCCTCGGCGGCTTCGCCACCGGCGTCGCCTGCGGGGCCGGCCATCATGACCGCGCCGCCGGCGGCGGGCTCGATGCCGTACTCGTCCTTGAGGATGGTTTTCAGTTCTTGTGCTTCGAGAAGCGTCAGACCGACGATCTCTTCCGCGAGTTTTTTCAGATCAGCCATTGTTCAGCTCTTTCCGTATCTAGATGTGTTCCAACGTCGGGGCACCGCCCCACACGCGTTTGACAGTTTGCCTCAGGCCGCTTCGGCCCGTTCCTCGATCGTCGAGAGGATGCTCGCGATGTTCGAGGCAGGTGCGCCAATGGCCCCCGCGATGTTCGAGGCAGGTGCGCCGATCATGCCTGCAATCGTCGCGATGAGCTCATCGCGCGACGGCAGTTTCGACGTGGCCTCGACACCGGCACGGTCCAGAGCCGCGCTGCCCATTGCCCCGCCAAGGATCTCGAATTTCTTGTTATCCTTGGCGAAATCCTCGGCCACCTTGGCTGCTGCCACGGGGTCCTCGGAAAAGGTCAGCACGGTCATGCCCGAGAGGTAGTCAGCAATGCTTGCGCACGGCTTGCCCTCAAGGGCGATCTTGGCGAGCCTGTTCTTGGCGACGCGGACCGATGCCTCGGCCGCACGGGCACGGGCACGAAGATCCTGCATCTCGGCAACTGTCAGACCCGTGTAGTGGGCAACCACCACAACGCCAGAGCTTTCGAAGATCTGGCCGAGTTCATCGACCACTTTCTCTTTCTGGGCTCTATCCACAGTTTCACTCCAAATCTGGGGGTTTCCCCCCGGCTCAGTTGTGCCACCCTCTACGGGGCGGCGTTCGGGTCCAATGTCAGGGTCCCGAGGCCAAGATCACCCGAGAGCGAATGCCGCCGCCGGAAATCTCATCTCGTTCCCCATCTCGGGAAGGATTTATTCACCGCGGCTGCGATGAACCCTCCGTCTCGGACAGGACAGGGCCGGGATACGGCCCCGCCATTCGGCCCGGATCACCGATCCGGGCGCGAATTCTTATTCAACAGCGGCACTGTTGATGTCGATCGACACGCCCGCGCCCATCGTGGACGACAGCGAGATCTTCTTCACGTAGGTGCCCTTGGCCCCCGCCGGCTTGGCCTTCTGCACGGCAGAGACAAAGGCGCGCACGTTCTCGGCCAGCTTCCCGGCGTCGAACGACGCCTTGCCGACGCCCGCGTGCACCACACCGGCCTTCTCGGCCTTGAACTGCACCTGTCCGCCCTTGGCGTCCTTGACGGCCTGCGCCACGTCCATCGTCACCGTGCCGACCTTGGGGTTCGGCATCAGGTTGCGCGGGCCCAGAACCTTGCCCAGACGGCCCACGACGGGCATCATGTCGGGCGTGGCGATGCAGCGGTCAAACTCGATCGTGCCGCCCTGGACGGTTTCCATCAGGTCCTCGGCACCCACGATGTCGGCGCCTGCGGCCTGCGCTTCCTCGGCCTTGGCCCCGCGGGCAAAGACCGCCACGCGCACCGTCTTGCCGGTGCCGTTGGGCAGGCCCACGACGCCGCGCACCATCTGGTCGGCGTGGCGCGGATCGACGCCCAGGTTCAGCGAGATTTCCACCGTCTCGTCGAATTTCGCGGTGGCGTTGCCCTTGATGAGCGCGACCGCGTCCTCGACGCTGAGATTGTCCTTGCCGGCGGCAGCTTCGCGCAGCGCGCGGGTCCGTTTTCCAAGCTTTGCCATCACTTCACCTCGATGCCCATGGAGCGCGCGCTGCCAACAATGATCTGCATGGCCGCCTCGACCGAATTCGCGTTGAGGTCCTTCATCTTGGCCTCGGCGATCTCGCGCACCTGCTTGGTGCTCACGGTGCCCGCGGTGGCACGGCCCGGGGTCTTGCCGCCGGATTTCAGCTTCGCCGCCTGCTTGAGATAATGCGACGCCGGCGGCGTCTTGATCTCCATGTCGAACGACTTGTCCTGGTAATAGGAAATCACGGTCGGGCACGGCGCGCCGGGCTCCATGTCCGCGGTCTTGGCGTTGAACGCCTTGCAGAATTCCATGATGTTGATGCCGCGCTGGCCCAGTGCGGGGCCGACGGGCGGGCTGGGGTTGGCTTGCCCGGCTTTCACCTGGAGCTTGAGCTTCCCGATCAGTTTCTTGGCCATATGGCCTCTCCTTCGCTTCCAACACCGTCGGGGCGCGCCCCTCCGGCTCTTGCGTTGTGTGGTCCGGTCCGGCGGCCGCGGCCGCCTCGCCTCCCACGGCTCACATCGTCAGGTCTGCTTGGTGACCTGCGTGAATTCCAGTTCGACCGGCGTCTCCCGGCCAAAGATCGACACCGACACCTTCAGGCGCTGGTTGTCGTCGTCCACATATTCGACCATGCCGTCGAAATCCTCGAACGGGCCGTCATTGACCTTGACCTTCTCGCCCACCTCGAAGTGGATCAGCGTGCGCGGGCTGTCCTCGCCCTCCTGCACGCGGCCGAGGATCGCCTGAACCTCGGCATCGCGCATCGGCATCGGGCGGCCCTGCGGCCCGAGAAAGCCCGTAACCCGGTTGATCGAGTTGATCAGGTGATAGCCCCTGTCCGACATCTCCATGTGCACCAGAACATAGCCGGGCATGAAGCGCCGCTCGGCGGTGACCTTCTTGCCGCGGCGAATCTCGATCACCTCCTCGGTCGGGACCAGAACCTCGTCGATCTCGTCCTCAAGACCGGTATCGGCGACCGATTGCCTGATCTGCTCGGCGATCTTCTTCTCGAAATTCGAGAGAACGCTCACCGAGTACCACCGCTTTGCCATTGCCGATCCATGCCCTTGTATTCACCGGCTTTGCGCCGTATTTCCTTGAACTTTCAAGCGGCTGCGGCCGCAATCCCCGCAATGAAAATCGGCGCGCAACACGAATCGCCGCGCGCCAACATCTGGAGTGTGGGGCGAACTATCCCCGTTTCGGGCTGATTTCAAGGCCTTTCTCGCCGCCGGCACGCCCCTCGCGACGATGGCTCAACCGAAGATCCCCAGAATACCCTGCAACCCGCCGCGGATCGCAAGATCGACCAGCGCGAAGAAGATCGCCGTCAGCGTCGCCATGATGAACACCATCACAGTGGTCAAAAGCACCTCGCGCCGGCTGGGCCAGACCACCTTGGCCACTTCCGAGCGGACCTGCTGAATGAACTGGAGCGGGTTGGTTTGAGCCATCTGCACGGTCTTTCCTGAAATCGTCATGGCGCGACATACGCGGGCCACGCACTGAATTCAAGGGCAGAGCACCGTCAGCCGCGCAGGTCGTGCAGCCGATCGAACGGATCGGGGCGCGCCTCGGGCATCTCTTCTTCATCGGTGTCCCCGCGCGCGCCACGTCCATCGTCGCGCCGCGCAAAGAGCCGCGCCGCGCGGTCCCGCGTTCGTTCGAGGAACTCGGGGCCGAACAGCGCCACGCAGGCCAGGCCGATCACGAACGCCGCGAACAGCGCGACGAGCACCCCCTGCGGCCACGCGAGCACCACCACAAAGGCCGTGCCCCACGCCGCGTGCACCGCGCCAGGCCGCCACGACCGCAGCCGCGCCAGCGCATCGCGCGCGCCGCCCGTTCCGTGCGGTCCGCGCCTCCCGTGCCCGCGCGCCTGCTGTTCCGCCGCGATCTCGTCGGGCAGCACGAGTTCGGGCAGCCCCGCACGCCGACGGCGCTTGCGATCCTCGCGCATCAGCTCTTCGATGGTGCGCACGGCGTTGCGCACGGCGATCTCCGTGGTCGCCGCATCCTCGGGCGTCCGGCCCTCGTATTCCTCGAGACCGGCAGCGAAATGGTCGGCGGGGGCGGTCCCCGATTCCATACGATATGTCATGACGGCAGCACTCTTCATCCCGTTCCACGCCCCCACGCGGATCGGCATATGGCGCGAGGCCCATGCCGATTGGTGGCGTGGGTGGGGCGCAAATGTGGCGCAAACATGGCAAACAAGGGTCAAAATTGTGGAGATTGGCATTTTCACCACAGTTTAGACGTATTTGACGCGCCACTCGCGCACCGGTTGTCGATGCGCGGAAACACGTGGCGTTGCGGGACGGATACGAGGGCGCTTACCGGATCATCGCGTCGCCCCCGACCGGCGTGGCCCCGGGATGAGTCGCACCGCGACAATGACGGGCGAACCGGCGCAGTTCTGAGGGAAATGGCAGGGGCAGCAGGGTTCGAACCCGCGACCTACGGTTTTGGAGACCGTCGCTCTACCAGCTGAGCTATACCCCTATCGTGGCGGCGGTGTTATTGTCTTTCGTCCGGCCCGTCAAGCGGGCGCGCGGCGGAAATCGGGGCGCGGCAGACCGGGCTCGGGCTGCGCCCCTCCCGCAGCACCACGCCAATCCCGCCGGCTGGCATCCCGCCCTGCGCAACAAACCCGACCGCGTGCTCGACGCGCTGGCGCAAAGCGGCGGGATGCTGGGCTTTTCGCTCTATCCGCACCACCTCAAGGGCGGCAGCGATTGCACGCTCGCGGCGTTTTGCGAGATGGTCGCACGCACCGCCGAGCGGATGGGCACCGACCGGCTCGGCATCGGGTCGGACCTGTGCCAGGATCAGCCCGACAGCGTGGTGGACTGGATGCGCGCGGGCCGCTGGACGAAACGCCGCGATTACGGCGAGGGCAACGCCGACAATCCCGGCTTTCCGCCCATGCGCGTGCGCTCGGTCATGACAGAGGGCGCAAAGGGCGAGGGGCCGTTCGCCGGAGAGGTCGGCCCCGACGACACGCTCGAATCGGTGATCGCGGTCTCGGGCGGGGATACCGGCCTCAGCTACCGGGTCATGCGCGAGGGCCGGCAGGTCGGCGTTCTCGACATGCAGGATCTCGTGCGCGCGCTTGTCCCCACCAGCGCCGCCGATGACGGCATGCGCGCCCGCGCGGTGTGAGGGGCGGCCCGGCGATGCGCGCGGCCCGCGGGCACGGCATGTTGCCCGGTCACGCAAAAAGGGCGCCACCGGGGCGCCCTTTTCAACCATTTCACCCGGCTTGGCGGATTACTCGATGATCTTGCTGACGACGCCGGCGCCGACGGTGCGGCCGCCTTCGC
>JADQCC010000093.1 GCA_016278295.1 Roseovarius sp.
ATAGTCGTCGCGGTTATAGGCCACGCCGCCGCCGGTGCCGCCCAGCGTATAGGCGGGGCGGATGATCGCGGGCAGGCCCACGAAATCAATCGCCGCCATGCACTCGTCCATGTTGTTGGCGATGGTGGCCTTCGGGTTCTCGATCCCCAGCCGGTCCATCGCCTCGCGAAAGAGCTTGCGATCCTCGGCCATCTCGATGGCGGCGCGGTTGGCACCGATCAGCTCCACGCCGAATTTCTCCAGCACCCCCATGTCGGCCACGGCCAATGCAGTGTTGAGGCCGGTTTGCCCGCCCATCGTCGGCAAGAGCGCGTCGGGGCGTTCCTTCTCGATGATGCGGGCGACCATCTCCGGCGTGATCGGCTCTATATAGGTGGCATCGGCGAGGCCGGGATCGGTCATGATCGTCGCGGGGTTGGAATTCACGAGGATGACGCGATAACCCTCTTCGCGCAGCGCCTTGCAGGCCTGCGCCCCGGAATAGTCGAACTCGCAGGCTTGTCCGATGATGATGGGCCCCGCGCCGATAATCATGATGGAAGAGATATCGGTTCTTTTCGGCATGTCGGTCCCCAGGCAGCTTGGTGACTGCGCGCGGTCTCTGCCCGCGCGCAAATTGGTGGGGTTATATCCATCACCCGGCGGGGTGCAAGGGGCATCACCGGCGCGCCGGTCAGGACGCGGGCGGGCGTGACCCGCCGCATCGTCGGGGATCATCCGGCCGATGATTTCCCCGGTCGGCGCCGTCGCGGCCCACAGACAAGGGCACCCCGGCTGCCGCGACTCGCGTCGTTATGGCAAACGCCGCGCCTGAATGGTCCCTTGCCAGGACGCTTGCCCGCCGTGCCCCGGCCTGTCAAGCGCGCGGCGGCCTTGCGCAAAACCACCGCGATGCGGCGCTTTTGTGGGTGTCATTCGCCGCCTCTCGCCCTAATTTCGACCCATCAGCGCAAGGGGTGCATGTTGCAGATTCGTTTCGATCACGGGCCAGCGGACGGGCCCTGCGTCTTTGCGCAGGCCGAGCGGCTGATCGTGGCACACGCGCCGGGCGAGGTGCCCGCCGCGCTCGCCGCGCTCGACGAGGCGCGCGCCGACGGGTACTGGCTCGCGGGGTTTGCCAGCTACGAGCTTGGCTACGCGCTCGAGCCGCGGCTCGCGCCGCTCATGCCCGCCCGCCGCCGCCTGCCGCTCCTGCAATTCGGGGCCTATGCCGGGCCGGGCCGGGCCGGGCCGCTCGATCCCGGCCCGGCGCGGCTTGGCGCGGTCCGCCCCGAATGGGATGCGCGCCGCTACGCCCGCGCCTTCGACACGGTGCACGGGCTGATCGGCGCGGGCGATATCTACCAGGCCAATCTTACCTTCCCGCTAAGGTTGGAGGCGTCGGGCACGCCGCAGGCGCTTTATGCCGCGCTCTGCGCGGTGCAGCCGGTGCGTTTCGGCGCGCTGATCGAGGGGGCGGGCCTGCCCGCGATCCTGTCGCGCTCGCCGGAACTGTTCTTTCGCACCGATGCCGAGGGCACCATAGAGACGCGCCCGATGAAGGGCACCCAGCCGCGCAGCGATGATCCGGCAGAGGACGCGCGCCGCCGCTACTTCCTGCAATCGGACGAAAAGAACCGTGCCGAGAACTTGATGATCGTGGACCTGCTGCGCAACGACATCTCCCGCGTCAGCGTACCGGGATCGGTGCGCGTGCCCGCGCTCTTCTCGATAGAGACCTACGAGACCGTGCACCAGATGACCTCGCGCGTCGCCGCCGACCTCGCCCCCGGCACCACGCTCTCGGACATCCTGCGCGCGCTGTTCCCGTGCGGCTCGATCACCGGCGCCCCCAAGATCCGCGCAATGGAAATCCTCGCGCGGCTCGAACCGGCCCCGCGCGACATCTATTGCGGCACCATCGGCTGGGCCGCCCCCGACGGGCGCAGTGAATTCAACGTCGCCATCCGCACGCTGATGGTCGAGGGGGGGCACGCCCGGCTCGGCGTGGGCGGCGGCGTCGTCTACGACAGCACGGCACATGGCGAATACGAAGAGGCGCTGTGGAAGGCGCGCTTTGCCCGCGCCCTCGCCCCGGCGCCGGTCTGATACCTCACGCCGCCGCGCCACGCCCCTCGCTGTCGGCCTCGTCGCGATAGAGATAGTCGCGTGTCAGCGGCACCGCGTCCTGCTTCGGCGTCATCTGGAACTGGAACACCACTTGGTTGTTGAGCCGAAAGGTCAGCTCGCTGGCGATGAGATAATAGCGCCACATGCGGCAGAACCGCTCATCATAGAGCGCGCGGACGCGGTCGATATTGGCCTCGAACCGCTTGCGCCATTCCTTCAGCGTCTCGGCATAATGCAGCCGCCACACCTCCACGTCGGTGATCACGAGGCCCTGCCGCTCCACCGCCGCCACCGCCTCGGACATGGCCGGGCAATAGCCGCCGGGAAAGATGTATTTCAGTATCCACGGGCTCGTCGCCCCCGGCGGCCCCGCACGCCCGATCGTGTGGATGAGCGCGATCCCCTCCGGTTTCAGAAGCCGCGTCACGGAGCTGAAATAGGCGTCGTACTGCGGCACGCCCACATGCTCGAACATGCCGATCGACACGATCCGGTCGAACTCTCCCTTCACGTCGCGGTAATCCACCAACTCGAACCGCACCCTGTCCGACAGCCCCGCCCTGGCGGCGCGGGCATTGGCCATCTCGTGCTGCTCACGCGACAGCGTCACCCCCACGACCTCTGCCCCGAAATCGCGCGCCAGCGTGATCCCCATGCCGCCCCAGCCACAGCCGACATCAAGCACCCGCATCCCCGGCTCGATCAAGAGCTTGCGCGCGATATGCTGTTTCTTGGCCGCCTGCGCCTCTTCCAGCGTCATGTCCGGGCGGGCGAAATAGGCGCAGGAATAATTGCGGTCCTCGTCGAGAAACAGCCCGTAGAGCTCGCCCGACAGGTCGTAATGATGCGCCACGTTGGCCCGCGACCGCGCCACCGGGTTGAACTGATCGAACCGCCGCTTGAGCACGCGCAGCGTTTCCAGCGGGCGGCGGAACCACGGCTGCCCCTGCGCCGCGATGTTCTGGATCGCGAGGCTCAGAAAGCCATGGACATCGTCATCCTCGATGGTGAGCGTGCCGTCCATATAGCCTTCGCCCACGCCCATGTCGGGTGACAGCACGATCCGCCGCGGCAAGGCCGGATGATGCAGCGCCACCGCGCATTCCGGCCCGTTCCCCGGCCCGTAGCTGCGTGTCGTGCCGTCAGGATATGTTACACGCAACCGCCCCTGGCGAAACAGATGAGTCAACAGATGATCGAGGGTTTTGCTCCACATCGCACACCTCCAGTCCCGTGCCGTCCCTGGCACCGCGCATCGGCGTCTCGGCCCGGCCTGCCGTACCCGGCCCTGCCGGATGCCTGCCCGAAGCGTCGGCATTCTATTGGATTCACACATCCTGTAAAGCATTGGGCCCACCCGCGGCCTTGACTTTGCCGCCCGGCCCATGTGTATCGGCGCGAACCCGACACAGAATGCCATCAGCGGCCCGCGCGGCCCCGGAGACCCCAAATGCACAGCTACCGCAGCCATACCTGCGCCGATCTGAGAAAATCCCATGTCGGAGAGACCGTCCGCCTTGCCGGTTGGGTGCACCGCATCCGCGATCACGGCGGCGTGCTGTTCATCGACCTGCGCGATCATTATGGGGTGACGCAGGTGCTGTGCGACCCCGACAGCCCGGTTTTCGACGCGGTCGATGGCTTGCGCGCGGAATACTGCATCCGCATCGACGGCAATGTGAAGGCCCGCGACGCGAGCCTCGTGAACGCCAAGATTCCCACCGGCGAGATCGAGGTCTATATCCGCGACCTTGAAGTTCTGGGCAGTGCCGACGAATTGCCGCTTCAGGTCTTCGGCGATCAGGAATACCCCGAGGAGACGCGCCTGCGCTATCGCTATCTCGACCTGCGCCGCGAGGCGATGCAGCACAACATGGTGCTGCGCTCCGACGTGGTGTCCTCGATCCGGCGGCGCATGTGGGATCGGGGATTCCGCGAGTTTCAGACGCCGATCATCACCGCGAGCAGCCCCGAGGGCGCGCGCGACTTCCTCGTGCCCTCGCGCCTGCATCCGGGCCGCTTCTACGCCCTGCCGCAGGCGCCGCAGCAGTTCAAGCAGCTCATCATGGTCTCGGGCTTCGACAAGTATTTCCAGATCGCGCCCTGCTTCCGCGACGAGGATCCGCGCGCCGACCGCTCGCCCACCGATTTCTACCAGCTCGACATGGAGATGTCCTTTGTCGAGCAGCAGGACGTGTTCGACACCGTCGCTCCGGTGATCGCCGGCGTGTTCGAGGAATACGGGCAGGGCGCGCGCGTCGATGCGCCCGCAGACTGGCCGCAAATCCCCTATGCCGAGGCGATGCTCAAATACGGCTCGGACAAGCCCGACCTGCGCAACCCGATCGAGATGCAGGACGTGTCCGGGCATTTCCGCGGCTCCGGCTTCGCCATCTTCGCGAAACTGCTGGAGCAGGAGGGCACGCAAATCCGCGCCATCCCCGCCCCCACCGGCGGCAGCCGCAAGTTCTGCGACCGCATGAACGCCTTCGCCCAGAAGGAGGGCCTGCCGGGGATGGGGTACATCTTCTGGCGGGAGGCCGAACTTCCCGAAGATGCGCGCGATGATGCCGATCATCCAATCGCACGAATTGCAAAACAACAAAGATATGAGCTTGCCGAAGATGGTCGTCCTAAGTGGATGTCACCAACTTCAGTAAATGTTCACATGGAAATCATCGCGCCTACTGAGGGCCATTATTGGGAAGCCGCAGGCCCCCTCGCCAAGAACATCGGCCCAGAGCGGACCGAGGCGATCCGCCAGCAGCTTGGCCTTGGCGTGGGCGATGCCGCCTTCTTCTTGGGTGGCAAGCCGCAGGCGTTCGAGCGGGTCGCCGCCCGCGCCCGCGACGTCATCGGCGAGGAATTGGGCCTGACCGAGCAGAACCGCTTCGCCTTTGCCTGGATCGTCGATTTCCCGATGTACGAGGCGGATGAAGAGACCGGCAAGGTCGATTTCAGCCACAACCCCTTCTCGATGCCCCAGGGCGGGCGCGACGCACTCGACGGCGATCCGCTTGAGGTGCTCGGCTACCAGTACGACCTCGCCTGCAACGGCTACGAGCTGGTTTCCGGCGCGATCCGCAACCACCGCCCCGAAACCATGTTCAAGGCGTTCGCCCTCGCCGGCTACGACGAGGCGGAGGTCCGCAACCGCTTCGGCGGCATGGTCAACGCGTTCCAGTTCGGCGCGCCCCCCCACGGCGGCTGCGCCGCGGGGATCGACCGCATGGTGATGCTGCTCGCGGGCACCTCGAACATCCGCGAGGTCATCATGTTCCCCATGACCCAGCGCGCCGAGGATCTGATGATGAACGCGCCCAGTGAGCCGACCCCGGATCAGTTGATGGAACTCGGGCTCAGGGTCATCCCGCAGGAGTGAGGCGTCAGCCATGTCAGACAGCCGCCCCCTCGGTCCTCAACTGTTGGATTGGCGGCCACCGCCCGCACCCGACGGCACGCCGCTGACCGGGCGCTACGCGCGGCTCGACCGGCTCGATGCGGACCGGCACGCGGTCGATCTGCATCGCGCGATGAGCGCCGATCCCACGCTCTGGGATTACCTGCCCTACGGCCCGTTCTCCTCGGCCTCGCAATACCACCGGTGGGCGCGCGAGGCGGCGGCGGGGGACGATCCGCTGTTCTACGCGATCACCGATCTGGATACGGGCCATGTGGGCGGTGTCGCCAGCTATCTGCGGATCAAGCCGGCGGCGGGCAGCATCGAGGCCGGTCATATCAACCTCGCCCCGGCGTTGCAGCGCACCCGTGCCGCGACCGAGGCGCTCTATCTGATGATGGATTGGGCCTTCGGCACGGGGTATCGCCGGTTCGAATGGAAATGCGACGCGCTCAACATGGCCTCGCGCCGCGCGGCGCAGCGGTTGGGGCTAAGCTACGAGGGCACGTTCCGGCAGGCCACCGTGGTCAAGGGCCGCAACCGCGACACCGCATGGTTTGCAGCGATCGACGCGGACTGGCCCGCGCTGAAAGAGGCGTTCGGCTTCTGGCTCGACCCCGCGAATTTCGACGCCGCCGGACAGCAGATAGAGCGTCTCGGCACGCTCACACGCCTCGCGCGCGCGTCCTCGGACCCGGCTCAGGGCGGCGACTGACAACCTCCCGACACGCGCCGGTCAGGGCACGGCGCGTGTCGTCAGCCGCGTCTCGATCCACTCCGAGTGAGCCGACCCCCGGATCAGCTCATGGACTTCGGGTTGAGGGCGGTCCCGCAGGAGCGAGGGTCAGGGCGCTACGCCGACGAGTACCAATGGGACAGGCGGCGTGCTGCGCCCCTGTCTTATGAGGTTGTATAGCTCACCCTCATAGTAACCCGGACCCGATGACATCTGTGCCTGCAACTCTTTCATCGGCAATATCTCGATCCCAAGATCGATCACGTCGCCAACAAAAAACGCCATGTGTTTGACAAAAAGGTCGAAGGCGACAAAAGAATACTTTCCGAATTGCACCTCGACAGCCACCCGGTCCTTTACAAAGTCAGTCTGGTTATACGAGAAGATCGGTTCATGCCCCGCCGCAATGATCGCTTCTTTCTGTTCATTTGCGGGCAGGGTCATCGTGGCACGGATAAGCTGCGCATCTTTTGTCACCCAATAAGAGGTGCGTGATTCTTTCCATCCGCGCCGACTGAATTCATCACTCATCGCCCGATTCATTTCCTTGGGCGCAAAGAGCTTCTTTCCAACCATGCTCTGTTCTTGGGAAATTTTCTTGGTCAGCGCATGAGCATCTACTGCGGCGATCGTGTTCTTGATTTCGTCCCAAAGATGCGGCTTGTGGACAAGGAGGTATTCTAG
>JADQCC010000255.1 GCA_016278295.1 Roseovarius sp.
CCCGCCGTGAAAACGCGGCTTGCGGCAATGTCTTCCGCCCGGATTGTGGAAAGCTCGTCGGCCGAAACCGTCCCCGTCGCTCCCTCGAACAGCCGGTTGGCCTGCCTGAGGCGGGCGCGGTCGAGCGCATTGCGGATGGAGCGCGCATTGGCGAAATGCGGCTGGGCGCGGCGCAGCCTGACCGAGCCATGTCGTAAGCTTGATCATCTCGCGTCCAACATCTTTGCCCGACCGATACCAACTCAGCATGGTACGCACCGCAAAGGTGTGACGAAGATCATGGATGCGCGGGCCACGGCCGTGCCGAAGATAAAGCTGCGGCTCCCGCAGCCCGATCTGCTGGCATACATGCGCGAAGTTGTAGCGCGCACCGCAGTCGCCAAGGCGACGCCCCTCACAAGTCACGAAGAATGCTTCCGGCCTGCGCCCGAGCAGTCGATCCCGCTCGCCGCCGTAACTTTCCAGCCGTTCCACGACGCTCGGGTCCAGCGGCAGCAACCGCTCCTTGCCGAGCTTGCCCTGCCGGACATGAAGCACACCGGATTCGACATCGAGATCGGCAGGGTCGAGACCGAGAGCTTCGCTGATCCGAAGTCCGGTCACGGCGATCAGGCCGAACAGCGTCGAGCACGTCAGGCCACGCAGGCCGTAGACCGATGGCAGCATTCGCGCATGCTCGATGATCGCAACGATTTCGGCATCATTATAAATATATGGATGCACACGTTGAACGCGACCGGGCACCAATCCCCGGGGCGGGGCCTCGTGCCGGGGGTCTATGCCATGCATCCACTCGGCAAACTGGCGGGCTACCCTGAAGCGTGTTGCCCGCGTTCCGGGCCTTGCAGAGGGCAGGCTTTCAAGCCAGCGCATGATCAGGCTGGCGCTGACGTGCTGCACGCCGTCGTTGTCGGCGAAGGTGACGAAGCGGCGTAATATCCGTCCATCCGTACTCATGGCAGTGCCGAGCTGCCTTCTGACGGTCAGATAGCGATCCATTTCGGCAAGGAAGCTCATCGTGCCACCTCCGCGACAGGCCAAGGCTGGGCGATGGAGCGCAGCCCGTCCGTGTCGAGCTTCGCGTAGATCATCGTCGTCGCCCGCGACCGATGCCGCAGCAGATCGCCGATCTCTTCCAGCGAGGCGCCGGCACGAACCATGTTCGTCGCCAGGCTGTGGCGCAGAACATGCGATCCGACATAGGGTGTCGGGGGCTTGACACCCGTCGCCGCGAACGCCTCTTTCAGTATGGTGTTGATAATCTGGCTGTCTTTGAACGGGCGGTTAGGCGCTCGATGCGTCACGAACAACGTGCGCGTGGTCGCTGAAGTTCGCTCCTCCTGCAAATACCGAATGATCGCTTCACCGACGTCCGGCGGGATTGGCAACCGGTCATGTTGCTGTCCTTTTCCACGAACCATCAGTTCGCCGGCGCGTCAATCTATGTCGTCCAACTGGATCGCCATCACTTCCGGAGCGCGCAGACCAAGACGGGCCATCAACAGCAGCATGGCGTAGTCGCGGGCACCACGCCGCGGATTGGTGCGCACCGACGCCACAACGACCTCCACCTCATCAGGCGACAGATAACGAGGAAGCCTCGCGCCCCAAGGTTTGTGGACTCTGGGGACGCAGAGCGACAGGTTGGTCGTCGTGAGGCCCTGGGCGAACAGATACTGGAAGAAGCTGCGCAGATGCGTGGCCGGCGTCTTGTCGCGGAACGGGCGCTTGCGTGAGAGAAGGTGCTCCATGAACGCCACGACATCCCGCACGTTCAGTGCAGGCAGGTCGAGCATATTGGCGCCGAAGCAATGATCGAGAAAGCGATCCGCGAACCGGAGCACATGATAGATCGTGCGCGGGCTGAGACCGCGTTGCCGCAGAAGATAGGTTTCGAAGTTGCTCAGCAACTCGGCACGCGCGGCCTGCGCAGGTGTCAGCGGCGGTCGTGCTGCCACGCCGATTTCAATGAGATGTGCGACGAACATCCTGGCAAGATTGGGAACCTTGATCTGGCTCTTCGGTGTCGTTGGCAATCGCCGTCCCAATTCGACGGCAAGATCTGGCGTCAACGCCGACGGCGCAATGGCCTCGTCATCGAGCAAGCGGCCGAAGCGTCGAAGCAAATAGCGATAATTTTTCAGCGTTTCGGGTTTGTAGTTCCTGGAGGAAAGACTTTCCTCGAATGACGCGAAGTAGGGATCGAGGCAGGTGGTCTGGTCGGCTATTTCCATTTCTTGTGCTCCATGTTGTTGGAGCGACAATCTTCACACCAAAATCATATCGTTTTGCCTGCCTTGCGGCAGTTTCCGACCGCAAGTCGGTCATAGCTGCCTGCAACTCCGTGTCCTGAAAGCGGACATTGCCTGTTCCCGTTCAGAACACGTCAGCACCGGCAAGAGTGTGAATCCGCTGGCCGGTCCAGTCGTGCCTAAGAACATATGCATTGTGCGATAGCTGACCAACGCGCGGCGCCAGGAACAAATAACGCGCGGCGCCAGGAACAAATAATGGCCGAGAAGGTTTTACGTATGCACCAGTTAGCGTCCGTTCGGGGTAGACGAAGCAGATCTCGAAGCGACAACTTGTCATAGGAGATGAAAAGATGGCGAATGAGACTCTCAACGGCCTGAAGGTCGCGATCCTGGTGACGGACGGCTTCGAGCAGGTCGAGATGACCGAGCCGCGCAAGGCGCTCGACGAGGCAGGCGCCGAGACCCAGCTCGTGTCGCCCAAGGACGGCCAGGTGAAGGCCTGGAAGTTCACGGAGTGGGGCGACACCTTCCCGGTGGACATGCCCCTCGACAGTGCCCGGCCCGAGGACTTCGACGCGATCCTGCTGCCGGGCGGCGTCATCAACCCCGACGAGCTCCGGACGCTGCCCGAGGCGGTCGCGTTCGCGAAGGCCTTCTTCGACGCCGGCAAGCCCGTGGCATCGATCTGCCACGGCCCCTGGACCATCATCGAGGCGGGTGCCGCACGCGGACGGCGCCTGACCTCCTGGCCATCCCTGAAGACCGACCTCAAGAACGCCGGGGCGGAGTGGGTGGATCAGGAAACGGTGGTGGACCAGGGTCTGGTCACGAGCCGCAGCCCGGACGATATCCCCGCCTTCAACCGCGTGATGATCAAGCTGTTTGCCGAAGCGCGGAGCCAGGGCCAAGGAAGACACGCGGCGGAGTAAGGCGCCGCAAAACATGAGCGTGCTCGAGCGTATGTGGGCTGCACGATATAGACCAGAGAGCGATCGGGAGAAGGCCATGCTGCAATTGTCTCGGACCAGCCTAAGCCTGCGAACCGCAATCATCGCCGGCCAGCTCGCCTTCGCCGGAGCGGCGTTGGCGCAGGACTCTCCCGAACCCGCGGGGGCGGACGGGAATCTTGCGGAGCTGGAGGAAGTGGCGACGTTCGACCATCAGGTGACCGGCGTCACCGTCTCCGAGGACGGGCGCATCTTCGTCAACTTCCCGCGATGGACGGAGGACAGCCCCGTTTCGGTCGCCGAGGTAATCGACGGCGAGATCCGGCCTTATCCCGACGAAGAGTGGAACGCCTGGCGCAACGCAAGGAAGAACGAGGTCACCCCGGAGGATCATTGGGTCTGCGTCCAGAGCGTCGTCGCCGATGGCCGCGGCAGCCTATGGGTGCTCGATCCGGCCGCGCCAGCCACCGCCTTTCTGGTTCCCGGCGGCCCAAAGCTGGTGAAGATCGACCTCGCCTCAAACGCCGTGGTCCAGACGATCGCCTTCGACTCGGAAGCCGCCCCGCAAGGCACTTACCTGAACGACGTGCGCTTCAGCCCCGACGGCAGCCATGCCTACATTACCGATTCCGGGGCGCAGGGGGCCTTGCTTGTCGTCGACCTGGAGAGCGGCGAGGCCAGGCGGCTGCTCGACGGCCACCCGTCCACGCAAGTGGAAAAGGGTGTGGTCGTGACGCATCGCGGCGAACCGGTGCGCCGCCCCGACGGGCGCAGCCCGGAATTCGCCGCCGACTCCATCGAGCTCTCCAACGACGGCGAGACGCTCTACTGGAAGGCGCTGACGGGCCGCACGCTCTACTCCATCGCCACCGATGTGCTCGACAATCCCAGCGCTTCGGCGGACGAGGTTGCGGCGGCGGCGCAGAATGAGGGCGAGACCGTCGTCACCGATGGCCTCTGGTTCGACGAAGGAGGCCTGCTCTATCTATCGGCGCTGGAGGAAGACGCTATCAAGGTATGGGACGGCGAAAACCTCACCACCATTGTCCAGGACGAGCGCCTGCGTTGGCCGGACACGTTCAGCCAAGGCCCGGATGGGGCGATCTACGTCACGTCCTCCCGCATCATGGACATGTCCTGGTACAAGCCGGAGAACCCGCCGCAACTCGAGACGCAGCTGTGGAAGTTCGACCCGCCGTCCGCGGACGCGCCGACGGGTTCTGTCGAACCGAGCCCAGCGCAGTAGCAACCTTGCCGACCCTGCTTGCCGCGGCCGGCATTCGTGTCCGCAGCGAAACATAGGCGGCCCGTCGCAATAATCAGGAGAGAAGCGCGATGAGAGCTTTGTGCTACCACGGCAAAGGGGACATCCGCTGCGATACCGTTCCCGAGCCCAAGATCGAGGACCCTCGCGACGCGATCATCAAGATCACCGCCTGCGCGATCTGCGGCTCCGACCTCCATCTGATGGACGGTTACCAGCCGACCATGGAGTCCGGCGACATCATGGGCCATGAAAACATGGGGGAGGTCGTCGAGGTCGGCTCCGAGGTCCGCAATCTGAAGAAGGGCGACCGGGTGGTCGTGCCGTTCGTGATCGCCTGCGGGGAATGCTTCTTCTGCCAGAAAAAACTGTTCGCAGCATGCGAGCGCACGAATCCGAACGCGGAGATGGCGCGCAAGGCGATGGGCCACTCGCCCGCCGGCCTGTTCGGCTTCTCTCACATGCTGGGCGGATATTCCGGCGGGCAAGCCGAGTATCTGCGCGTTCCCCACGCTGATGTCGGGCCGATCAAAGTACCTGATGGCCTCAGCGACGAGCAGGTGCTTTTCCTCTCCGACATCTTTCCCACAGGTTACATGGCGGCGGACCGAGCCATTCGGCATGGGACAGCAGTTCGGCCTCAGCATTGGCGGCGAGTTCGTCGAATGCCTTGGCCATGCCGGTCAGGCCCATTGCATTCAGCCGGTCGAGGGTGGGGTGTGCAAGCATGTCAGTCTCCTTCAGTGGTAATAGCGTGAGCCGCGGATATTGGGATGGTCGATGGGATCTCGTGACGTCGATCGCGGCGCCGACGCCTGGTCGAGGCAGTTGTCGAGGATCGATCTGACCGAACCGTAGGTCCGGGCGCCGATCTCGAGCGCACGGCCGCAAGCCGCGTTGACCCGCTCCCGGCCGAAGCCTTTGACCAGACGGATGATGCCCAGGCAGGCGCGGAATCCCTGCTCGGGATGCGGGCGGTCGGCGAGAATGCGCTCGCACAAAAGCGCCGCGTTCGGGCCGATCACGGAGGCCTCGCGGTTGATCCGCTCAATCGTCCAGTCGGCGAAGCGCCGGTGCGAGGATGGCATGTGCTCCGGGACCGTCGTATGCCGGCCGTTGCCACTGGAGCGCATATGGGCGGCGATCCGCTCGCCCTTGCGGAACAGTTCGATCGTGTTTGCGGTGATGCGCGCCTCGACCTGCTCGCGCGCGAAGCGGTACGGCACCGAGTAATAATGGCGCTCGATCTCGACATGATAATCGAGCCCGGCACGGCGCAGCCGCCATTCGGCGAAGACGTAGCGTTCGGCCGGCAGCGGGCGCAGCGCCGGTCGATCGATCTCCTCGAACAGCTGGCGCCGTGACCGGCCGACCCGGCGCAATATCCGGCGCTCGTTCAGATCGACGAGCAATTCGCCGATCGCCGCATTGACGTCGGCCAAGCTGTAAAAGACGCGGTGGCGCAGCCGGCCGAGCAGCCAGCGCTCGACAATCAGCACCGCCGCTTCGACCTTCGCCTTGTCGCGCGGCCGCCGCGGACGGGTCGGCAGCACCGCGCTGTCATAATGCGCCGCCATCGCGGCGTAGCTGCGGTTGACCTGCGGATCGTAGCGGCAGGCCTTGATCACCGCGACCTTCGCATTGTCGGGGATGAACAGCGCCGGCGCCCCGCCGAATGCCTCCAGCGCATGGACATGGCAGCCGATCCAGTCCGCCAGCGTCTCGCTCCAGCGCGCCTCCGCATAGGACAGGCTCGACGCGCCAAGCACCGCCACAAAGAGATGCGCCTGCCGGGTTTTGCCGGTGAGCCGGTCGACGACCACCGTCACCGTGTCGCCCGCATAGTCGACGAACAGCTTGTCGCCGGCGGCATGGTTCTGCCGCATCGTCACCGGCAGACTTGCCGCCCAGCCCCGGTAAAGATCGCAGAAGCGGCTATAGCGATAGCCGTCCGGGTGGCGCTCGATATACTCGTCCCAGAGGATCTGCAACGTCACGTGCTTGCGCTTCAGCTCGCGATGAATCTTCGCCCAGTCCGGCTCGACGCTGCGGCGGTGGCCCGTCTTCGTGCCAGCGGCCCTGTAGAGCGCGGCTTCCAGAACCGCATCGGAGATCTCATCGCCCAACGGCCAGGTCAGTTCGGCAGCGGCGGCGCGTCGCAGCGTCTCGCGCACCGTTGAAGGCGCAGCCCCCACCCGGTACGAGATCGCCTTGTGGCCAAGGCCATCTTCAAATCGGTATCGCAAAATCTCGCGGACACGCCGCATGGTCATTCTCTCCGCCGGCATCTGGTTCCCTTCTCCGGACAAGCCAAAAGAAGCGAACCTGAACGCACCAGCAGACCCTGCCCACCGCCCCGAAACAGGGGGCGGCATCATCTCGGAATCAGGGGGCGACTAATTCTCGGAACAGGGGGGCGAGATCATTTCGGAACAAGGGGGCGACATCCCTCGGAATCAGCA
>JADQCC010000136.1 GCA_016278295.1 Roseovarius sp.
AACGCCACGTTGTGACGGAGGGACCGGCCACAAGTGACGAAAACCAGGAGACGTCAAACGTTTCTTGCCCGGTGCCTTGCAAGACTGAACATTCGTGAGACGCTGGTTACCTTACAGCATATGCCCCGATTTCGCCGCCTTGGTGGCGAGATAGGCGCGGTTGTGGTCGGTCTCTCCCAGCCGCAGGGGCACCCGTTCGGCCACCGCGATACCGTTCTGCGCCATCATCGCGATCTTGGCAGGGTTGTTGGTCATCAGCCGCACCGAGGTGAATCCCATCCGCCGCAGCAGGTCGGATCCGATGCGGAAATCGCGCTCGTCATCCTCGAATCCCAGCCGATGATTGGCCTCGACCGTGTCGAAACCCTGATCTTGCAAGCTGTAGGCACGCATCTTGTTGGCGAGGCCGATGCCGCGCCCCTCCTGGTTGAGATAGAGCAGCACGCCCGCCCCCTCGGCCCCCATCTGCGCCAGCGCGCCGCGCAGTTGCGGGCCGCAATCGCATTTCAGGCTGCCCAGCAGATCGCCCGTGAAACAGGCCGAATGCAGCCGTGCGAGAACCGGTGTGTCGCGCCGGGGCTGTCCGATTTCGACCGCGTAGTGCTCCTCGGCGCCATCCTCGGGGCGGAATACGTGCAGACGTCCCGCCTCTGACACTGCAAGCGGCAGTCGCGCGCTGACCACCGGGTGCATCGGGCTGGTTTCAACAAGGTGCGGCGCGGCGGCGGCGGCGTCGAGTACGGTCAGTCCGTGCCGCGTGGCAAAACCCGCGCCGTCGGACAAATCGAGCAGGACCGCCGCGGGCAGCAGTCGAGCCGATTTCACCAGCGTGAGCGCCAGACGGTGCAGGCCCGCGTCGCCGCCGCGGTCGCTCTCGAGCGGGCCCTTCATCGGGGTCTTGAGATCGTCGGCCGGGTCGGCCACCGCCAGCACCCACGACAGCCGCGCATCGGGTGGCAGCACCACCCGTGCGAGATCGCCGTCGTAGGCGCGTGCCTTGAGTGTCGCGGCCCGCCGCGCGGTGATGGCGAGTACCGGCGTGCCGCCCAGCGCCTGCACATCCGCGAGCCGCTGGGCATCGAGTGTCTCGGCCGCCAGCACCAGCGCCGCGCCGTGGCAGTCGCGCAGCACCACCGGCACGCCCATACGCAGGTCTCCGCGCGCGCGCGCGACGGTTTCGGTCAGGTCGGGGGCGAGGCTCATCGGGACGCTCCGGGATGTCGCTCTTTGCGGTAGCGTATATTGTTACGAATTGCAAAGAACGGCTCGCGCGGTAACACGTGGCCGTGAAAGCTGTGACGAGTCTCTTGCCGGGCGCGCGCAGCTTGCGCATCTTGGCGGACAGGAAGAGGAACACATCATGGCCCAAGTCAAGAAGATACTGCTCGTCGATGACGACGACGACCTGCGCGAGGCGCTGGGCGAACAACTCGTCATGACCGAGGATTTCGACGTGTTCGAGGCTGCGACCGCCGCCGAGGCGATGGCCCGGGCCAAGGACATGATTTATGATCTCATCATTCTCGATGTCGGCCTGCCGGATACCGACGGGCGCGAATTGTGCCGCCTCATGCGCAAGCAGGGGGTGCGCGCGCCCATCCTCATGCTGACCGGGCATGACGGCGATGCCGACACGATCCTTGGCCTCGACGCGGGCGCCAACGATTATGTCACAAAACCGTTCAAATTCCCGGTACTGCTGGCGCGCATCCGCGCGCAGCTTCGCCAGCACGAGCAATCGGAGGACGCGATCTTTCAGCTTGGTCCTTACACGTTCAAGCCGGCGATG
Source organism: Roseovarius sp. (assembly GCA_016278295.1). Taxonomy (GTDB): domain Bacteria; phylum Pseudomonadota; class Alphaproteobacteria; order Rhodobacterales; family Rhodobacteraceae; genus Roseovarius. Next base: position 1,790 of record JADQCC010000136.1, read on the forward strand.
AAGATGCTCATCACCGAGGAGGACCGCAAGGTGCGCCTGACGGAGAAGGAAACCAACATCCTGAAGTTCCTGTATCGCTCGCCCGAGGGCGTGGTGCCGCGCGATGTGCTGCTGCACGAGGTCTGGGGCTACAATGCAGGGGTGACGACGCACACGCTTGAGACGCATATCTACCGGCTGCGCCAGAAGATCGAGCCCGATCCGGGCAACGCTCGCCTTCTGGTAACGGAATCGGGTGGCTATCGCCTTGTGGTTTAAAGGTCACGGTCGCTTGACCTCGATCAAAGGCGTATCTGGATTTGATGATATGTGTGGTATCGTTCACCTACGGTAAAACGTGAACCTCCCTGTTGGACTGGCCCCGGCATCGCCCGGGGCCTTTTGTTTCAAGGGGAATAAGGCGCTGGCCCGGGGGCGGTGGATGACCAGAACTGGTGGTTGGGATTGGCTGCGCCGGGGTCACGGCAGGATCAGGCAGGATCAGGCCGGTTGCCCGCCCGACGCCTATTCGCACCCGGCAGCGTAGAGGCACAGCAGGTCGCAGGCAAGCGTCGCCGCCGCCAGCGCGGTGATTTCCGAGACATCGTAGGCGGGGGCCACCTCGACCACGTCCATGCCCCGGAGCGCGATCCCTTCCAGTCCACGCAGGATTTCCTGCGCCTGAAAGGTCGAAAGCCCACCAACCACCGGCGTGCCGGTGCCCGGCGCCATCGACGGGTCGAGCGCGTCGATGTCGAAGGTGAGGTAGCAGGGCCGGTCGCCGACGATCTCGCGCACGCGGCCCGCCACCGACCGGGGGTCCGATAGGTGCACTTCGCGCGCATCGATCACATGCACGCCCAGCGGGTCGGGATTGTGGGTGCGGATGCCCACCTGCACCGAGGTCTCGGGCTCGACCAGGCCCTCGCGTACCGCGTGCCACAGCATCGTGCCGTGGTCGATGCGTCCGGGCTCGTCCTCCCAGGTGTCGGAATGCGCGTCGATCTGGATCAGCGAGAGGGGCCCGTGCTTCTCGGCATGGGCCTTCAGCAGCGGCCAGGTGATGAAGTGATCGCCGCCCAGCGTCAGGAGCGCGGTATCGCTGGCCAGCACGTCGCGCGCGGCCTGCGCGATGGCCTCGGGCACCTGCGCCGGGTAGCCCGGATCGAAAAAGCAGTCGCCGGCATCCACCACCGCGAGCCGCTCGAACGGATCGACCGCCCAGGGCCACGGCGCCGACCACGCGATATGGGAGGATGCGGCGCGCACCGCCCGGGGCCCGAGGCGCGCACCCGACCGCCCCGATACCGCCAGATCGAAGGGCACGCCCATCACCGCCACGTCGGCGCCGGCCAGATCGCGGGTATAGCGGCGGCGCATGAAGCTGAGCGCGCCGGCATAGGCGGGCTCGGCGATGGTGCCGCGCGTCTCCTTGCGGGTGAAGGCCAGATCGCTGTCGGTGGGTGTGACGCTGGTACTGTCGGTCATGGAGATCCTCTCGGGTGGCGGAAACTGCGCCCGAGATTGCCCCGCGTCCCGCTCCGTGTAAACCGGGATTGCCCGCTTGCGAGGCCGGGCGCTCAACGGGGGGTGGACGTCACGCCCGAGGGGCCGTAGGTCTGCGTCACGTACAAAACAGGACCGATGCCCCATGCCCATTACCCTTGCCACCTGGAACATCAACTCGGTGCGCCTGCGCGCGGCTCTCGTCGCACGGCTCCTGCGCGAGGAGGGGCCGGATATCCTGTGCCTGCAGGAATGCAAGAGCCCGGTGGAGAAGATCCCCGCCTCGATCTTCGAGGGCCTTGGCTACCCGCACATGATCGCGCGCGGCGAGAAGGGCTATAACGGTGTGGCGATCCTGTCGCGCCTGCCCATCGAAGAGGCCGGAAGCCTCGATTTCGCGGGGCTGGGCCACGCCCGCCACATCGCCGGGCGGCTGGAGAACGGGGTGATCATCCACAATTTCTACGTGCCCGCGGGTGGTGACGTGCCCGACCGCGAGGTGAACGCGAAATTCGGGCAGAAGCTCGACTACCTTACGGACATGCGCGATTTCTTCGGTCGGGAGCGCCCGGAAAAATCCATCCTCGTGGGCGACCTCAACATTGCGCCCCGAGAGGACGATGTGTGGTCGCACAAGCAACTGCTGAAGGTGGTGAGCCACACGCCGGTCGAAGTGGACCACCTCGGCACCGCGATGGAGGCGGGGGGCTGGCACGACGTTACCCGTGCCGACATCCCCGAGGGTCAGCTCTATAGCTGGTGGAGCTACCGCGCCCGCGACTGGGACGCCGCCGACAAGGGCCGTCGGCTCGATCACGTCTGGGCGAGCCGCGACATCCGCGAGGCGGGCCATTCCAGCCGCATCCTGCGTGCCGCGCGCGGCTGGGAGAAGCCCTCGGATCACGCGCCGGTGTTTGCGACATTTGATCTTTGACAGCGGGGAACGCGCCCACATATAGGGTGCATTCGGATAGAGGGAGTCTCGACATGCTGGAACTGGGCAAAACCGCGAACGGTCCCGCGGCGGGCGATCTCGTCCGCGACGTGAATGAGGCCGATTTCATGGCCGAGGTGATCGAGGTCAGCCAGAAGGTGCCGGTGATCGTCGATTTCTGGGCGGCGTGGTGCGGTCCTTGCAAGACGCTGGGCCCCGCGCTTGAGGCTGCCGTGACCCGTGCGGGCGGCAAGGTGCGCATGGCCAAGGTGGACGTGGACCGCAATCAGGCCATTGCCGGACAACTGCGCATCCAGTCGCTGCCCACGGTCTATGCGTTCTGGCAGGGCCAGCCGATCGACGGCTTCCAGGGGGCGCTGCCGCAATCGGAGGTCGATGCCTTCGTGAACCGCGTGATCGAGGCGGCGGGCGGGGCCGCGGGCGAGGACGACGAGGGCGGGCTCGACGCGGCGCTCGACGCCGCCGACGAGATGCTCGAGCAGGGCGCGCTTACCGACGCGATGCAGACCTTTGCCGCCGTGGTGCAGGAGGACGGCAAGAACGCGCGCGCCTTTGCCGGCATGGCGCAGGTGCAGGTGGCAGCGGGCGATCTCGACCAGGCGGAGGCGATCCTCAACGGCGCCCCGGCAGAGATCGCCTCGACCCCCGAGATAGAGGCCGCGCATGCGCAGATCGCGCTTGCCCGGCAGGCGCAGGATGCGGGCCCGGTGGACGATCTGCGCGCTGCCGTCGAGGCCGATCCCGACAATCATCAGGCGCGGTTCGACCTTGCCACCGCGCTTTATGCCGGAGGCCAGGTGCAGGAGGCGGTGGACGAGTTGCTCGAGCTTTTCCGTCGCGACCGCGAGTGGAACGACGGCGCGGCCAAGGCGCAGCTCTTCACCATCTTCGAGGCGCTGAAGCCCAACGATCCGATCCTGCTTGCCGGTCGGCGCAAACTCAGCTCGATGATATTTGCCTGAGCGCGCCGCCGGGCTAGACTACCCCTCATGGCACAGCGTTTCGATCTCCCCGAGATCATCCCAGTATTTCCGCTGCCCGGTGCGTTGCTGCTGCCGCGCGCGCGGCTGCCCCTTCACCTGTTCGAGCCGCGCTACCTCGCGATGCTCGAGGATGTTCTCAAGACACGCGAGCGCCTCATCGGCATGGTGCAACCCAACCCCGCGCCGGGCCGTGAGGGCTGCACCGGGTTGCACAGGATCGGTTGCGTGGGCCGGGTGACGCAATTCTCCGAGACGGAGGACGGGCGCTACATGATCACCCTCACCGGGCTGTCGCGGTTCCGCATGACCGAGGAGGTCGAGGGCTTTATCCCCTACCGGCGGGCGCGGGTTTGCTGGGACAGTTTCGGTCGCGACATGGGCCCAACGGAGACCGATCCCGGCTTCGATCGAGACGGGTTCATGAACCTGCTGTCGCGCTATTTCAATGCCCGCGCGCTTGAAACTGACTGGGAATCGCTTGAACAGGCGGATGACGAGTTGCTCATCAACTCGCTGTCGATGCTGCTTGGATTCGAACCCGAGGAGAAACAGGCCCTGCTAGAGGCCCCGTCGCTTGCCACAAGGCGCGAGACGCTGGTGACGCTGCTGGAATACGCGCTGCGTGGCGGTGACAACGAGGATATCGTGCAATGAGCGACTGGACCGACCCCCCGCAACCCCCGGAGGCCGGGCAAGAGCGCGAGACGTCCGGCCCCGGCTTCGACCGGCGGATGCTCGAAGCGCTCCTGTGCCCGCAGACCCACGGACGGCTCGACTACGATGCCGAGCGGCAGGAGCTTGTCAGCAAGTCCGCCAGGCTCGCCTTTCCGATCCGCAATGGCATCCCGGTCATGCTGATCGACGAGGCAAGGCAGCTCGACTGAGACCGGCCTGAGCGATCTTTTCAGATCAACCGCTTCGGACCGGGGCGACGATGGCCTCACCGCATGTCGTCGTGTCGAACCAACCCCTCTTTTCGCGGCGCGGGTGATGGGCTAGACCGGCCTGACCCAAGCGCAAAGGCCCGCAGATGAGACCCGTCCGCCTGCTCTCCGGTATCCTGACCGTCAGTGGCTGGACGTTGATGAGCCGCGTGCTCGGCTTCGTGCGCGACGTGATGATCGCGAGCCTGATCGGCCCCGGCGTGCTGATGGATGCCTTCGTCGCCGCGTTTCGTCTGCCCAACATGTTCCGCCGCTTCTTTGCCGAGGGGGCGTTCAACGCGGCGTTCGTGCCGATGTTTTCCAAGCGGCTGGAAGCGGGCGACAACCCGCTGGGCTTCGCCAGCCTCGCGCTGTCGGGGCTGGGGCTGGTGGTGTCGCTGCTCACGGGGCTTGCGATGGTGTTCATGCCCGCGCTGGTCTGGGCCACCGCAGAGGGATTCGCGGGGGATGCGCGGTTCGGCCTGACTGTCGATTACGGTCGGGTCGTGTTTCCCTATATCCTGTTCATTTCGCTCGCGGCGTTGCTGTCTGGCGCGCTCAACGCCGCCGGGCGATTTGCCGCCGCCGCAGCAGCACCCGTGCTGCTCAACGTGTTGCTGATCGCGGCGATGGGGGGGGCGGCATGGATGGGCGGGGCGGTGATGCAGGCGCTGGTCTGGGCGGTGCCGTTCGCGGGGGTGGGGCAGCTCGTCCTCGTCTGGGTGGCCGCCGAGCGGGCGGGGCTGCGCATCCGCCCCGTGCGCCCGCGCTGGACGCCGGAGATGGCGCAG
>JADQCC010000001.1 GCA_016278295.1 Roseovarius sp.
TCACCGCCGCCAGCGCGCTCTCGGCCACGCCTGCGTCCATCCCGACGCCGCGCGCGGCCTGCGCCGTGGCATCGGCGGGCAGGGTGTTGGCCTCGCCGGGAATGGGCACGGCGGTCAGGCCCTGCGCCACCCGCGCCAGCGGCGCGAGGTAGCCCGAGACGTCCTTGGTGTTGAGCATTCCGCAGACGAGGTAGGTGGGCCGGGGGGCAAGGCCCGCAAGGTGCCGCGCCAGCGCCTGCCCGGCGGCGGGATTGTGCCCGCCGTCGAGCCAAAGCTCCGCACCGCCCGCCGCGTCCACCAGCGGACCCCATGCCAGCCGCTGCATCCGCGCGGGCCATTCGGCGCGCGTCACCGCGCCCTCGACCGCCGCCTCGCCCAGCCCCAGCGCCCGCAGCGCGGCCAGCGCGGCGCCCGCATTCTCGATCTGATGCGCGCCGGGCAGGTTCGGCAGCGGCAGGTCGCACAGCCCGTGCTCGTCCTGATAGACGAGCCGCCCGCGTTCCTGCTGCACATGCCAGTGCTGCCCGTGGGCCAGCAGCGGCGCGCCCAGCCGCGCGGCGCGCGCCTCGATCACGTCCATTGCCGCGTCGTCCTGCGGGCCGACGACGCACGGCACCAGACGCTTGATAATCCCCGCCTTCTCGCCCGTGATGGCAGTGAGCGTATCGCCCAGGAACCCCTCGTGATCCATCGACACCGGGGTGATGACCGTCAGTGCCGGCCGGTCGATCACGTTGGTGGCATCCAGCCGCCCGCCAAGCCCCACCTCCAGCAGCGCATAATCCGCCGGGCTCCGCGACATGGCAAGGAGGGCGGCACAGGTGGTGATCTCGAAATAGGTGATCGGCACGCCGCCATTGGCGGCCTCGCATTCATCCAGCACCGCCGTCAGGTGATCCTCGGCGATCAGGTTTCCGGCCAGCCGGATGCGCTCGTGGAAGCGCGCGAGATGCGGCGAGGTATAGGCGTGGCAGGTCTGCCCCGCCGCCTCGATCCCCGCCCGGATCATCGCGAGCGTCGAGCCCTTGCCGTTGGTGCCCGCGACATGGATCACCGGCGGCAGCCGATCCTGCGGATTGCCCAGCGCATCGAGAAGCCGCCACATGCGGTCGAGCGTCAGGTCGATGATCTTGGGGTGCAGCGCCATCATCCGCGACAGGATGAGGTCCGATGTGGCCGCGCTCATTTTTCCGCGTCGTCCGTGGCCTGTGCCTCGATGGCGAGCGGCGCGGGCGCGGGCGCGGGCAGATCCGCCTTCACCGCGGGCGGCAGGCCCATCAGCATGCGGGTGATGGTGATGAGGTCATCGCGCAACTCCGTGCGCGGCGTCACCCGGTCGAGCATCCCGTGCTCGAGCAGGTATTCGGCGCGCTGGAACCCCTCGGGCAGCTTCTCCCGGATGGTCTGTTCGATCACCCGTGGCCCGGCGAAACAGATCAGCGCGCCCGGCTCGGCGATCTGCACATCGCCCAGCATCGCGTAAGAGGCGGTGACGCCGCCGGTGGTGGGATGGGTCAGCACCACGATGTAGGGAAGCCCCGCCTCGCGCAGCATCTGCACCGCCACGGTGGTGCGCGGCATCTGCATCAGCGACAGGATACCCTCTTGCATCCGCGCGCCGCCCGCCGCGGAGAACAGGATCAGCGGGCGCTTGAGCTGCACCGCCTGCTCGGCGGCGGCGATGATCGCGTTGCCGACATACATGCCCATCGACCCGGCCATGAAGCTGAAATCCTGCGCCGCCGCCACGATCGGCGTGCGCCCGATCTCGCCGGTGGCGACCAGCATCGCCTCTTTCTCGCCGGTGGTCTTTTGCGCGGCGCGCAGCCGGTCGGGATATTTCTTCTGGTCGCGGAATTGCAGCGGATCGGGCGTGGGTGCGGGCACCGCCACCTCGGTGAACACGCCCCCGTCGAACAGCGCGGCAAAGCGCGCGCGCGGCGTGATCCCCATATGGTGGCCGCAACAGGTGCAGACGTTGAGATTGCCCGACAATTCGCGGTGAAACAGCATCGTCCCGCACTCGTCGCATTTTGTCCACAGGTTCTCGGGCATCTCGCGGCGCGAGAAGATCGAGTTGATGCGCGGGCGCACGTAATTGGTGATCCAGTTCATCGCGGGCCGGGTCCTGTCGCTGATCCTGCCCTCACTTAAGCGGGCAGCGCGCGAAATGCAATCAGCCGCGCAGGGCCACCCGGATCGCCAGCCAGCTACAGATCAGCATCAGGATATCCGTGGGCAGGACCGCCAGCACCGCGCCCTCGTCGCCCAGCGAGAAGGGAAAGACATAGAGCGCCAGCCCGTCGAACTGCCCCTTCGGCGCGGCCACGAGGATGGCGCTGAAATTGTTGACGAAATGGAGCGCCGTAGCCGGCCCCAGCGTGCCGAACCGTGCGGTCAGGTCGGCGGCGGCCAGCCCGAAACCCGTGGCCCAGACCACCACCAGCCAGCCATTCGCGCCATAGGTGGCACTATCCAAATGCAACATCCCGAAGCCGAGCGCGGGCAATAGCATCCAGATCGCCGGAGATCCGAAGCGCGCGGCAAGCTGGGTTTGCAGGTAGCCGCGAAATGCCGCCTCCTCGGCGAAGACCTGCAAAAGCAGCCCGAAAATCGCCAACGGCAGCAGCATCGCCCATGTCGCGGGGGCGAGGTTGCGCTCGGTGGCCATCGCCTCGGGCAGGGGCACGAGACCAATGATGGCGTGGAGCGCCGCAACCGCGAGCACCGCCCGCCCGAACTGCCGTATCGCGCCCGCCCGCGGCCCGACGACGGTCATGAGGCCGCGCCGGTGCACCGCGCGCAGGCTGAGCGCGAGCGCCACGATCAGCAGGCCGAAGGTGGCGAAATTGATCAGCACGCCCGTGGGCGTCGTCGCCGTCTCGACCCCCGGCACGATCCGGGCCCAGCGCTCGGCGCCGAAGATCGCCGGCAACAGCCCCGACCACATGATGCTCAACAGGAAGAACAGGGCCACGGTCAGGCAGATACCCGCCGCCAGCCGCCCCAGCCCCGCGGAGGGGCGGGCGGGGGCGACCAGGATCTCGTGGGCGGCGTAACGCATGGCGCCACGCTAGCGGGGGGCGGGGCGGGGTGCAATCGGCTTGCCCCGCGCCCCGCGCTGGCCTAGACCGGATGCCAGCCGAAAATCGCCAGCCAATCCCGAGAGGCCCCAGATGACCCGCTTCGACAAGTCCAGACTGCCCAGCCGCCACGTCACCGAGGGCTCTGCGCGCGCGCCGCACCGGTCCTACTACTACGCGATGGGCATGACCGAGGCCGAGATCCACCAGCCTCTGGTCGGCGTCGCCACCTGCTGGAACGAGGCCGCACCGTGCAACATCGCGCTCAGCCGCCAGGCGCAGGCCGTCAAGGGCGGCGTCAAGGAGGCGCACGGCACCCCGCGCGAGTTTACCACCATCACCGTCACCGACGGCATCGCGATGGGCCACGAGGGGATGCGGTCGTCTCTGGCCTCGCGCGAGGCGATCGCGGATTCGGTGGAGCTGACCATGCGCGGGCATTGCTACGACGCGCTGGTGGGGCTGGCGGGCTGCGACAAATCGCTGCCCGGGATGATGATGGCGATGGTGCGGCTCAACGTGCCGTCGGTGTTCATCTATGGCGGCTCGATCCTGCCGGGCCGCGCGCCGCAGGTGGACGAGATTCCCGAGGATTTCCGCTCGCGCGATCTGACCGTGCAGGATATGTTCGAGGCGGTCGGGCGCAACCAGAACGGCACGCTGTCGGATGCCGCGCTGGAAATGCTCGAACGTGTGGCCTGCCCCTCGGCGGGGGCCTGTGGCGGGCAGTTCACCGCCAACACGATGGCCTGCGTTTCCGAGGCGATCGGGCTGGCGCTGATGAATTCCTCCGGGATGCCCGCCCCCTATGAGAGCCGCGACCAGTATGGCGAGGCCTCTGGCCGCGCGGTGATGGAGCTGTTGGCGAAGAACATCCGCGCGCGCGACGTGGTCACGCGCCAGAGCCTGGAGAACGCGGCGCGCGTGGTGGCCTGCACCGGCGGCAGCACCAATGCCGGGCTGCACCTGCCCGCGATCGCCCACGAGGCGGGGATCGACTTTTTCCTCGACGATGTCTGCGAAATCTTCCGCGACACGCCCTATTTCGTCGATCTGAAGCCGGGCGGTCAGTTCGTTGCCAAGGATCTCTTTGACGCGGGCGGCATCCCCGTGGTGATGAAGGAGTTGCGCAAGGCGGGGCTTATCCACGAGGATTGCGTCACCGCCTCCGGCCGCTCCATCGGCGAAGAGCTCGACCTCATCACGCGCGAGGCCGATGGCCGGGTCATCCACACCATCGACGCGCCGCTGACGAAAACCGGCGGCGTTGTCGGGCTCAAGGGCAACCTTGCGCCCGAGGGGGCCATCGTCAAGGTCGCGGGCATCGCGCCCGAGCACCAGGTCTTTACCGGCCCGGCGCGCGTGTTCGAATGCGAGGAGGACGCCTTTGCCGCCGTCAAGGCGCGTGGCTACAAGGAGGGCGAGGTGATCGTCATCCGCAACGAGGGGCCCGCGGGCGGGCCGGGGATGCGCGAAATGCTCGCCACCACCGCCGCCCTTTCGGGGCAGGGCATGGGCAAGAAGGTGGCGCTGATCACCGATGGCCGCTTTTCGGGCGCGACGCGCGGCTTCTGCGTGGGCCATGTCGGCCCCGAGGCGGCGCAGGGCGGGCCCATCGCGCTGATCGAGACGGGCGACATGATCACCGTCGATGCGATCAAGGGGCAACTGTCGGTCGATCTGTCGGACGAGGAGCTTGGCCGCCGCCGCGAGGCATGGGCCGGCCCGCGCAAGACGATCTATACCGCCGGGGCGCTGTGGAAATACGCACAGCTCGTGGGGCCGACCTACAAGGGCGCGGTCACCCATCCCGGCGCGCAGGCCGAATCCCATGTCTATATGGATATCTGAGCCCGGTGAGTCCGGCGCGCGGCGCGCCCTCGCCTGCGCCGCGCTTTTGCTGGCCCTGCCCGGATGTCTTGGTCCCGTCGCCGAGGGCCCGCAACGCCCGGTCACGCAGATCGTGCTTGGCGCGGGCGCGGTGCGGGTGAGCGCGCCGCGCGGCTATTGCATCGACGACGGCAACCTGCGCAGCCTCGCTGGCGGCGGCGGCTTTGCGCTGCTGGCCCCGTGCGCGCAACTGACCGGCACGCCGGGCCAGGCCGTGGCGCCGGCGCTGATGACCGTGTCGGTCATGCGGCAGGCCCGTGACGCGGCCCCGCCCGACGCCGAGAGCCTCGTCGCCGCCATAGCCCCGGCGCCGGTGGGTGCACAGGGGCAGGAGGCTGGTCTTGCCTATGCGCAGGTGATGCAGGGCGGCGAGGCGGTGCTGCCCGGTGGCGACCCGCGCCACTGGCGCGGCGCGCGTTCGGTTGGCGGGTACCTCGCGAGCCTCTCGCTCTACGCCCCCGAGGGCAGCGCGCTTGCCGGGCGCGAGGGCCGCCTGCTGCTCGCCGATCTCGCGGCCGGGCTGTCGGGGCGGGCGGCGGAGGCAGAAGCGGATACGGGTACAGGGGCCGAGGCCGAGACGGAGGCCAAGACGGAGACCGGGGCGGAGGCGACTGCGGCGACAACACGACGCCGCGGCTTCTTCGCGCGATTGTTTCCCGTTTCGGATTAATGCTATGCACATGCCTGTCATGGTAACGTCACGGCCTCTGCCGTGTGCGACAGGGTATTCAAAGGTGCGCCTCGCATGAAACTGCTCGACACCGTCCTGCATCGCCGCGCGATGCGTGCCTGGCGCAGGGCCGCCCGCAGCGCCCCGGACATGAGCCTCGACGAGCTGCGCCGCATCCGCGCGGGGGGCGCGCGGCTCTTGCATTTCCTGCAAGAGGCGCTGGCCGTGGCCGAACATCGTCTTGCCCTGCCGGTCGTGGGCTCGAACACCTTTCCCCGGCCCCACGGCACCGACTGGTCGTGGCGCCCCGATATCTGGCGCCTGCCGCTGCCGGTGCCGGGCCTCGCCTCGGTGCAATCGCGCACGACGCTGGGGCGCGGGGTGACGTTGTTTCACGATTGCGCCCATTCCGAGTTGTCGCTGCGGCAGGTGCGCAACACCCGCGAATCCGATCTCGCGCCCTACGGGCTGCGCATGGACACGTTCGCCTTCGACGGCTCGTTCCTGTCGCTGGCGATCGACCTGCCGCCAGAGGCGATCGTGGGCATGACCAAGCGTCACCTCGTGCGGCTCGACACCATCATCGAGATGGAAAAACCGTTGGAAATCTTTGCCCGGCTCAATATCCGCCACGGCCCCAATACCGAACAGATCATCCGCAAACTGCCGCTTGACGCGCAGGAGAACACGGTCGAATTCGACCTCGCCTATTCCAGCCTCAACGAGAAACGGCTCGAACGCGCGTGGGTCGACCTGATCTTCGAGAACCCGGCGATGAGCCAGGTCACGCTGCGCGACGTCACCTTCAGCCGCCGCCTGCGCGCGGCTCTCTGACAAAGGACACCGCAATGAGCGACTGGACCCTGACCAAGACCCGGCTGTTCGAAGGCGTCTGGGAGGGCGTGCTCGCCAGCCCCGAGCCCGGTGCCGCGCGCCCCGAAATCGAGGTGACGCACCAGCAGGAGCCGCTCGCCGGGGTCGAGGTGACGGCCCGCCCCGACAGCACCGACTGGGTGCTGCGCGTGCCAGTGCCCGCCGACCGGATCGCCGACGGGGTGCAGACCTTTGTGATCCGCGACCGGGACAGCGGCACGGTGCTCGACAGCTTCTCGCTGGTGGCGGGCGACGCGCTCGCCTATGACCTGCGGGCCGAGATCGCGCTCCTGCGCGAGGAACTGGACCTGCTCAAACGCGCGTTTCGGCGGCATTGTCTGGACACGATGTAAGCCGGTAGCAGAGGCCGTGGCGCCCGAAAAGCGGCGTGCATGGTGG
>JADQCC010000169.1 GCA_016278295.1 Roseovarius sp.
ATTGGGACGGCGAGGAAGAGGCGCGCTGGATCGGCGAGGAAGTGGAGGCGATGCAGCGCGGCACGCGGGGGATGCGCGCGTTCGGCCTCGATGACATGGCCATCCTGGTGCGCGCGTCGCACCAGATGCGGGCCTTCGAGGACCGGTTCCTGACCATCGGCCTGCCGTACCGCGTGATCGGCGGGCCGCGCTTCTACGAGCGGATGGAGATCCGCGACGCCATGGCCTATTTCCGGCTGGTGATCTCGCCGGCGGATGACCTGGCCTTTGAGCGGATCGTGAACACGCCCAAGCGGGGGCTGGGCGACAAGGCGCAGCAGAAAATCCAGGTGACGGCGCGCGAAAACGGCGTGCCGCTGGTCGCGGGCGCGCGGATACTGCTCGATCGGCAGGGCCTCGCCGGCAAGGGTGCGGCGGAACTCGGCAAACTGCTCGACAGCCTCGACCGATGGGGCCGCATGGTGGGCGACGAGGGGATCAGCCATATCGAGCTGGCCGAGATGATCCTCGACGAATCGGGCTACACAGGGATGTGGCAGAACGACAAGACGCCGGAGGCGCCGGGGCGGCTCGAAAACCTCAAGGAACTGGTCAAGGCGCTGGAAGGGTTCGAGAACCTGCAAGGGTTCCTCGAACACGTCTCGCTCATCATGGATAACGAGAGCGACGAGGCGGGCGAGAAGGTCACGCTGATGACGCTGCACGCCGCCAAGGGGCTGGAATTTCCCGCGATCTTCCTGCCGGGCTGGGAGGACGGGCTTTTCCCGTCGCAACGCTCGATGGATGAGAGCGGCACGCGGGGCCTGGAGGAGGAGCGGCGGCTGGCCTATGTCGGCATCACCCGCGCCGAGGAGGTCTGCACCATTTCCTTTGCCGGCAACCGGCGGGTCTATGGCCAGTGGCAATCCCAGATGCCCTCGCGCTTCATCGACGAGTTGCCCGAGGCGCATGTCGAGGTGCTGACCCCGCCGGGCCTATACGGCGGCAATCATGGCGCCTCTGCCGCGGGGATCGAGACCCGCGCCGCCGAGGCCAATGTCTACAACTCGCCCGGCTGGCGGCGGCTGCAATCGCGCGGGGGCGAGCGTCCGATGACCCAGCCGCGCGAGGCGCGATCGCCGGTGATCGACGCGCAGGCGGTGAGCGCGCGCACGGTGGGCGAGCGGGTGTTTCACCAGAAATTCGGCTATGGCGCGATCCTCGGCATCGAGGGCGACAAGCTGGAGATCGAATTTGAGAAGGCGGGCGTCAAGAAGGTCGTCGCGCGCTTTATCACGGGCGCGGACGACGTGCCGTTCTGAAGGGTTCTGACCGTCGGGATTTGGATATTTTTGGCAAGATGAAGCGGTATAAGCCCTTCATCTTGCCTTGAATATCCCCGCCGGAGGCGTCCTGTCAGCCGAGTTCCGCGAGCCGGTCGAGCGCGGCGCGCAACTTGGCCTCCTCGTCCTCGCGCAGGGCGAGGTTGTCGCGGGTTTCCGCGACCACGTCCTCGGGCGCGCTCTCGACGAAATTCGGGTTGCCGAGCCGCCCGCGCAGGCCGGAAAGCTCCTTTTCCAGCTTGGCCAGCGTCTTTTCCAGCCGGGCCTTTTCCTCGGTCACGTCGATGATGTCCGCGAGCGGCAGGCCGAAGGTGCCGCCCTCGACCGCCACGGTGACACAGCCCTTGGGGAAGCTCTCTACATCCGTCACGCTGTCGATCCGGGCGAGGCGCTTGATCATCATTTCGTTGCGCGCCCAGGCGGCGCGGCCCGCGTCGTCGAGCTCGGTCACCAGCAGCGGCACGTAGAGGCCCGCGGGTACGTGCATCTGCGCGCGCGCAGAGCGGATTTGTTCGATGAGCGCGATCACCCAGTTCATCTCGCGGTCGGCGGCGGGATCGACGAGGGCGGGGCCGTAATCGGGCCAGTCGGCGTGGACCAGCATCCTGGCCCGCTGCCCCAGCGTGCCCCACAGCTCCTCTGTGACGAAGGGCATGATCGGGTGCAGCAGGATCAGGCACTGGTCGATCACCCAGGCCATGGTCGCCTGCGTCTCGGCCCTGGTCGCGTCGTCGCCATCCATCAAGAGCGGCTTGGAAAACTCCACGTACCAGTCGCAGACCGTGCCCCAGACGAAGACATAGAGCGCGTTCGCGGCGTCGTTGAAGCGGAAGCCCTCCAGTGCCTCGTCTACCGCGGCGCGGGTCTTGGCGGTCTCGCCGATGATCCACTTGTTGACGGTCTGTGTCGCGTCGGTAACCTGTCGGTATTGCGCCGGGTCCGCGGCGGCGGCGGTGGCGCCGTTCATCTCGGCGAAGCGGGCGGCGTTCCACAGCTTGGTGGTGAAGTTGCGATAGCCCGCCACCCGTTCTTTCGACAGCTTGAGGTCGCGCCCCATCGCCGCCATCGCCGTCAGCGTGAACCGCACCGCATCGGCGCCGTATTCGTCGATCAGGTCGAGCGGGTCGAGCACGTTGCCGAGCGACTTGGACATCTTCTTGCCCTTCTCGTCGCGGACGAGGGCGTGGACATAGACGTGGGAGAACGGCTTTTGCCCGACCACGGCGTATTGCATCATCATCATCCGGGCGACCCAGAAGAAGATGATGTCGAAGCCGGTGACGAGCACGGAGGTGGGGAAGTATCTGCGCAACTCCTCGGTATCCTCGGGCCAGCCGAGCGTGCCGATGGGCCACAGACCGGAGGAGAACCACGTGTCGAGCACGTCCGGGTCGCGCCAGACGGGGTAGACAAGGTGGGTGGGATCCTGCGTTGCGGTATAGTCGGCCAGCGCCGAGGCGAGCCGGTGCAGCGCCGCGTCGCGGCCCTTGACCGCGACCACCGGCATGGCCGCGAGCGGCACCGGCAGATCGGCCAGCCGGCCGTGATACGCGTCCGAGACCGCATCGAAATCCTCGCCGCATTCCATGAGCGGGCCGATATGCCCCTCGTTGAGCAGGCGCAGCATCTCGACGAGGTCGAGCGTGCCATCGCCCTCGTCGTCGGCAAAGCCCGGCGCGCTGAGGTCGAAGCCATACCACACCGGGATCTGGTGGCCCCACCAGAGCTGGCGCGAGATGCACCACGGCTCGATATTCTCGAGCCAGTGGAAATACACCTTGCGGTCGGCCTCGGGCATGATCGTGACCTCGCCCGTGCGCACGGCGTCGATCGCGGGCTGTACGATCCTGGCGGTATCGACGAACCACTGATCGGTGAGCATCGGCTCGATCACCACCTTGGAGCGGTCGCCGAAGGGTTGCATGATGGGTTTCGATTCGACGAGCGGCTCCTGCGTGCCCTCGTCGTTCAGCACCGTCACCGCGAGACCCTCGGCGGTGATCTCCTCGACCACCTTTCTGCGCGCCTCGAACCGGTCGAGCCCGCGCAGGTGATCGGGGACGAGGTTGAGCGCGTCGATCTCGGCCTCCGACCAGTCCGCGCCCTCGGCGATTGCCTGCGCGCGGGCCGCGGCCTCGGCGTAGGGCGCGCCGTCGTTGCGCATCTGCGCGCGGGTGTCCATCAGGCGGTAGAGCGGGATACCCCCGCGGCGTGCCACGGCGTAGTCGTTGAAATCATGCGCGCCGGTGATCTTGACGGCGCCACTGCCGAATTCCGGGTCGGGGTATTCGTCCGTGATGATCGGGATCAGGCGGCGGTGCTGCTTTGGTCCAACCGGGATTTCGCAGAGTTTTCCGACGATTGGCGTGTATCGTTCATCCGATGGATGAACCGCGACCGCGCCGTCGCCCAGCATGGTCTCGGGGCGCGTCGTGGCGATGGAGATGTAGTCGCGCTCTTCCTCCAGCACCACATTGCCGTCCCCGTCGCGTTCGACGTAAGAATAGGTTTCGCCCCCCGCCAGCGGGTACTTGAAGTGCCACATGTGGCCGGCGACCTCGATGTTCTCGACCTCCAGATCGGAGATCGCGGTCTCGAAATGCGGGTCCCAGTTCACCAGGCGCTTGCCGCGATAGATCAGGCCCTTGTGATACATATCGACGAAGACCTTGATGACCGCATCGTGGAAATTGCCCTCCTCGCCCTCGGGGGCGTTGGGGGCGCCCGACATGGTGAATGCCTCGCGCGACCAGTCGCAGGAGGCGCCGAGGCGCTTCAACTGCCCGATGATCGTGCCGCGCGACTCGATCTTTTGCTGCCACACGCGCCGCTCGAAGGCATCGCGGCCCATTTCCACGCGGGGCGGCTCGCCGCGCGCGGCCATTTCCTTTTCGGTGACCATCTGCGTCGCGATACCGGCGTGATCGGTGCCCGGCTGCCACAGCGTGTCGTGCCCGCGCATCCGGTGCCAGCGGGTGAGGATATCCTGCAACGTGTTGTTGAAGGCGTGGCCCATGTGCAGGCTGCCGGTCACGTTGGGCGGCGGGATCATGATCGAGAAGGTCTCTGCCCCCGGCCGCGCGTTGGCGCCGGCGGTGAATGCCCCGGCCTCTTCCCACGCCGCGTAGATGCGCGCTTCGGCCTCGGCCGCGTTGAATGTCTTGTCCATCGCCATGACGTATCATCCCTGCAAGATCACGGGTTTGAGGTGGCTTAACGAATGTGCGCGAGAAGGAAAAGCCAAAGCGCCGCCGAATCTGCGCGTGCGATATTTCTTCTTGGTGAAAATACCCCGGGATTCGTGGTTCGTCTCATGCGCCCCGGTCGAGTTTCGTGGCGAGGTGGATGAGGCTTTCCGAGCCGCGCACGCCCTTGGCCTCTCCGATGCGGTCGAGCGTGTCGTCGAGCGCCTCGGTGCTGTCGGCCTCCAGCGTCACGATCATGTCGAATCGGCCCGAGGTCGTGTGCACGCGCCGCACCCCGGGCAACGAGCGCAGCCGGGCGAGCACGGCGGGCGCGGCACGCGGCTCGATGCCGAGCAGCACGGTGGCGTGCAGCGCCGGGCGCGCGGCCTGTCCGAGGCGCAGCGCGTAGCCCGCGATCACGCCCGCGGATTCCAGCCGGTCGAGCCGTGCCTGCACGGTGGTGCGCGCGAGCCCCATGCGCCGCGCCAGCGTGGCGACGGGCGCACGGGCGTTTTCCTGAAGGAGCGCGATGAGGGCGTGATCGGTTTCGTCTATCTGCATTATATTGTCGTCCATTCGTCAATCATGACTGCCAGATTATACGAAATGACACGATGAATCGACAACCTCATAGGGCAAACTAAGGAAAAAGCAGCGAAGAGGCCCCCGATGCAGCATGCCGAACCCTGGCCCGACCCCGTCTCTCATATTGTGCGCATGGCGCCGGATGACCCGGTGCTCTACTTCTCGCCGGACCGGTTGCAGGCCACGGCGCGGGCCTTTCAGGCGGGCTTTCCCGGGCTGGTGAGCTATGCGGTCAAGGCGAACCCTGGCGAGGAGGTGCTGGCCAACCTCGTGGCGGCGGGGATCGACGCCTTTGACGTGGCGAGCCCCGCGGAGATGCGCGCGGTGCGCGCGGTCTCGGGTCGCGCGGTGCTGCATTACCACAACCCGGTGCGCAGCCCCGCCGAGGTGGCCGAGGCGGCGCGGCTGGGCGTGTGCGCCTATTCGGTGGATTGCCCGCGCGAGTTCGACAAGCTGTGCGGGGCGGTGCCCGAGGGCGCGGAGATGAGCGTGCGATTGGCGCTGAGGGTCGCGGGCGCGGCCTATGATTTCGGGGCGAAATTCGGGCTGGCCCCGACCGAGGCGGCAGACCTGCTGCGCCGGGTGGCGGCGCGGGGTTACGTGCCGTCGCTGACCTTTCATCCCGGCACGCAGTGCGCCGACCCGGCGGCATGGGGGGCCTATATCCGTGCCGCGGCGGAGGTGGCGGACATGGCGGGCATTCGGCTGGCGCGGCTCAATGTCGGCGGCGGGTTTGCCTCGCACCGCACCGGCGCGGCGCCGGACCTGTCGGCGATCTTCGATCATATCGGGGCGGAGGTGGCGCGGCATTTCCCCGCGTATCCGCCCGCGCTGGTCTGTGAGCCGGGGCGTGCGATGGTGGCCGAGGCGGTCACGCTGGGCCTGCGCGTCAAGGCGCTGCGCACGGGCGGCGCGGTGTTTCTCAACGACGGGGTTTATGGCGGGCTGACGGAGATTCGCGATATCGGCGCGCCCGACCGCATCCGGGTGATCGCGCCCGATGGCGGCGAACGGCGCGGCGCACCGGTCGAGCGGGTCGTGTTCGGCCCGACCTGCGACAGCATCGACCGGCTGCCCGATCCGCTGCCGCTGCCGGGCGACATGGAAGCGGGTGACCACCTGCTGATCGACGGGATGGGGGCGTATACGAGGGCGCTCAGCACGCCGTTCAATGGCTATGGGCTGCGCGACGTGGTAACGGTGGCGCGGCTGTGATGGCGCAATCATGATCAATTTGACGGGAATTCAGGATTTTTTCAGCATGATTCGCCTATATTGAGGGGGCGCGGGGATGGGCCCCGCGCGGCATGGAGACCGGCTAAGCAATGGCCTGGCGTGACTGGACACGGGCGATCTATGACTGGCTGCGCCCCGGCCCGACCGAGGAGCACACCGCCGCCGGGCCGCGGCGCGGGCCGGTCGATCACGTGCTGATCCTCGATGGCACCATGTCCACGCTGGCCACCGGCTGCGAGACGAACGCGGGGCTGACCTACAAGCTGTTGCGCGAGGTGGCGGGGCCGGATTTGTCGCTGTTCTACGAGGCGGGGATTCAATGGCGCGACTGGCGCGCCACCGGCGATATCATCCTCGGGCGCGGCATCAACCGGCAGATCCGGCGCGCCTATGGCTACCTGTCGAGCCGGTATCGCCCCGGCGACCGGATTTTCCTGATGGGGTATTCGCGCGGCGCCTACGCGGTGCGCTCACTGGCCGGCGT
>JADQCC010000323.1 GCA_016278295.1 Roseovarius sp.
GATGGCAATCTCGCCTTCGCGACTCAGAAGCTCGACCGAACCCATCTCGCGCAGATACATGCGCACCGGGTCGTCGGTGCGGTCGAGCTTTTCCTCCTTGCCCGACCCGAGGGTAATCTCGCCCTTCTTGCCGATCGCGGCGACGGCGGTGGTCTTGCCGTCGTCTTCCTCGCCCTCTTCTTCCTCGATGATGTTGATGCCCATTTCCGACAGCATCGACATGACATCCTCGATCTGTTCGGACGACACCTGATCGGGCGGCAGCACCTGGTTGAGCTGGTCGTAGGTGATAAAGCCCTTCTCGCGGGCCGCCGATATCATTCGCTTCACCGCAGCCTGCGACATGTCGAGCGAAACTTCCTGCTCCTGCTCCTGCTCCTGCTCCTCGGGCTTTTGCTCGTCGGTGTCCTTGGCAGCCATGCGCATCTCCTCGGCGGTTTCGGGCATGTGATTCGTTGACCCGAATCAATAGCGCGATCATCTGATTCGCACACCCGTTTACTGTTTATTTCTTGCCTCTTCCGCATCGAATTGCGATTCGGTCACGGTTCGGCTCCCTAATGCCCCGGCTTGGGGCGGTCCAGTTGCCTGAGCAGCCTCGCAAAGGCCTTGCGCTCCTCGCGGTCGAGGCGCAGGCCGTTTTCTCCCAGATCATAAACGGTGCGATCCTCATGCTCGCTGCGCTGCGCGCGGTTGCGCGCCTCGGCGGCCTGCGCCACGCGCCATGTCAGCGTCTCGTCGGCCAGGCCACCGATATCCTCGACCGCCTCGCGCAATTCCGCCTCCATGCCGGCACGCGCGGCCAGCTTGGCGAATTCCTCGCGCAGGGTGAGCGTCGCGCGCTCGCGATCGCCCGGATGGCGCACCGGCGGCGCGATCGCGACATGGGGCAGCGACAGAAGTTTTTCAAGGGCATCCTCGCCCAGTTCCACGCCGATCT
Organism: Roseovarius sp.; assembly: GCA_016278295.1. GTDB lineage: Bacteria > Pseudomonadota > Alphaproteobacteria > Rhodobacterales > Rhodobacteraceae > Roseovarius. Next base: position 941 of record JADQCC010000323.1, read on the forward strand.
GCGCGCGCAGCGTCTCGGCCCCGGCCCCGGCGTGGCGCAGAATCGCCGCACGCAGCCCGGCAAGATCGGGGTCGCGACAGCGCATCCGCTCGATCTCGGCCTCGAATTCCTCGGCCACCTCCGGGCAACAGACCAGCGTCGCGAGGATCACCTCCTCGCGCAGGCGGACCGCCTGTTCGGCGTTGCCCGACACCAGGGCCGAGTTGCGCGTCGCCGCGCGTGCAGGTTCAGGCGGCGGGGTCCACTTTCCCTTGCCTCCGCCACCGCGTCCGCGCGGGGCCTGCGCTGCCTGCCTGCGCGGATTGAACAGTTGCCAGCGCAAGTCCTTCAACTCGCGCTCGTAATAGCCGCGCAGCGACGGGTCACGGATCAGCGCCGTCTTCTCGTGGCAGGTGCGTTCCAGCGCCGCCTTGCGCTCGGGCGTGTCGAAATCGCGCCCCTCGGTCTCGCGCTGCCACATCAGCCGCACCAGCGGCAGCGCCGCGTCGATCCGCGCCTGCACCGCGCCGGGGCCTTCGGCGCGCAACAGATCGTCGGGGTCCTTGCCCTCGGGCATGAGCGCAAAGCGCAGCGTGCGCCCCGCCTCCAGCAGCGGCAGCGCCATGTCGATCACCCGGTAGGCCGCGCCCAGCCCGGCGCGGTCGCCATCGAGCATGATGATCGGCTCGTCCGCCATCCGCCACAAGAGCTGCAACTGATGCTCGGTCACCGCCGTGCCCAGCGGCGCCACCGCCGCCTCGAAACCGGCGGAGACCAGCGCGATCACATCCATATAGCCTTCGGCCACGATCAGCGGGTGGGTTTTTCCGGCAGCCTCGCGCGCGGGGCCGTGATGGTAGAGCGTGCGCGACTTGTCGAAGATCTCGGTTTCGGGCGAATTGAAATACTTGGCATTGTCGTTCGGGTCCATCGCCCGCCCGCCAAAGGCGATGCAGCGCCCGCGCGTATCACGGATCGGAAACATGATGCGGTTGCGGAACACGTCGTAGGGCCGCCCGCCCTTGTCGCTCTCGCGCGCCAGCCCGCAGGCGAGGATCATCTCGGGGGCCACGCCCTTGTCCGTCAGGTGATCCCACAACCCCTGCCAGCCCTCGGGGGCAAAGCCGATCCCGAAGCGGTCCTGAACCTGTAGGTTCAGGCCGCGAACCGTGAGGTAGTCGCGCGCCGCCGCCCCCGCCCCGCTGCGCAGCTGCATCCCGAAGAAGCGCGCCGCCTGCTCCATCACCTCTGTCAGTTGCCCGCGCCGGTCGGCCTTTTCCTGCGCCTGCGGGTCGCGCTCGGGCATCTGCATCCCGGCCTCGGCGGCGAGGATGCGTACCGCCTCGATAAAATCGACGTTCTCGGTCTCGCGGACAAAGCTGATCGCGTCGCCCTTGGCGTGACAGCCGAAGCAGTAGTAGAACCCCTTGCGGTCATCGACGTGAAACGACGCGGTCTTTTCCTGGTGGAACGGGCACGGGGCCCACATGTCGCCCTTGGCCTGGTTGGATTTGCGGTTGTCCCACAATACCTTGCGGCCCACGGCCTGGCTCAGCGACAGGCGCGACCGTAATTCGTCGAGAAATCCCGGAGGCAGGCTCATACCCTATATATCGGGCGCGACGGGCCCTCTGTCCAGAGGTTCACTGCGCCTTGCACTGCACGACCCACGCCCCGGCCACGTCCTTTTGCAGGTCTTTCTCGGGCAGGTCGTAGACCCAATCGACCAGGGGCTGCACGGCGGGGGCATACCCCTCCCGCGACGCATCCAGCCCGTCGCTGATCCCGGCCTTCGCCGCCTCCGCCGACTGCCCGCCCTTGCGCGCCGCCACCGCCGCGGCGACGATCTCGCCGGTGGGTTCACAGATCGGGTTCTGCGCGGTGGCGGCAAATGGCGCGAACGCACACAGCGCCGCAAAGCCCAAGGATATCATACGCATCGGTCCGGTCTCCCTTCACAAACGGGGTGCAGGCTAGGCGATTCCGACGCGCTGCGCCAGCAGGTTACAACACCCCCCCCCGGCGCACGCGCCGGGGGGTCCCGGCACGGTGGCAGGTCCGCCCTGCAAGGGCACCGCCCGCCTCATGTCCCGCGCCGGTCGGGCGGCATCCCCGCGCGCACCGCCGCCTCGCAGGCGGCGGCCAGCGCCTTGCGCCCCCCGGCCCCGTCGAGCGGGATCGGAGCATGGCACATCACGCGCACCCGCCCCTGCCGCACAGCCCCCAGAACCGTCAGCAGGTGGCCGGCGAACTCCATGTCGCCCCACCAGCCGTAGAGCCGCGGATCAGCGCCCGCGGGGGCCTCGTAGATCAGCGTCACCGGCTGCACCCGCGCGCTCTCCAGCCCGGCGCGGGGCCCGCAGAGCGCCTCGAACAGGGTCGATTTGAACGGGCGCACGCGCATCCCGTCGGTGCTCGTACCCTCGGGAAAGAAAAGCAGCCGCTGCCCCGCGGCCAGCCGGTCCCGCAGGAGCACCGTGTGCGCCCGCGCCGCGCGCGGGTCGCGCGTTATGAAAACAGTGCCGACAAGCCGCGCCAGAAAGCCGATGCCGGGCCAGCCCGCGACCTCGGCCTTGGCGACGAAATACACCCGCTTGCGCGCGTTGAGCGCGAAGATGTCGAGCCACGAGACATGATTGGCCACCACCGCGCCGGGGCCCCGCATGGGCGTTCCCTCGACCACATGCGCGATCCCGAGGATCGCGAGGATCCTGCGGCATACCCAGATGGTGATCGGCTGCGTCCACGGCCGCGCCACGCCGTGCAATGGCCGCTCTGCCAGCCGCAGCGCCAGCGTGGCCAATACGCCCGCCCCGATCACCAGAACGATCCGCCCGCCGCGCCAGAGCACCCGCCGCCAGTGGCCCGGCGCGCGCGCGGTGTCGGGCGGTGGCGTGGGCGACTGCCAGGTGACGCTCATCCCGCGCCCCCGCGGGTGTAGATCGCGCGCTGCCGTTCACTCAGAAGCGCCGTATCCATCACCAGGCACACATCTGTCGTATTGAAGGCGTGATCGACATAGGCCCCCTCGCCGACGCAGCCGCCCAGCCGCAGATAGGCCTTGATGAGCGCGGGCACCGCGCGCATCGCTCCGGCGCGGTCGATCTCTGCCGCCGGGACCAGGTCCATCGGCTGAAAGCGCTCGGGCCGCGCCCGCACCCGCAGCGCGGGCGGCGCGAGATGCCGGTGATGCAACAGCGACAACGGCTGCGCCAGTGCAGCGACGTCGGTGCCATGAAAGCTCGCCACCCCGAACAGCACCTCGATCCCGTGGCGTTCGACATAGCGCGCCAGCCCTTGCCACAGGTGGTAGAGCGCCTCGCCCCCGCGATAGGGCCGCGCCACGCAGGAGCGGCCCAGCTCCAGCAGCCGCCGACCGCTCGCGCGCAAGGGGGCAAGGTCGTATTCGTCCTCGGAATAGAACTGCCCGGCGCGCGCCGCCCCCTCTTCGCGCAGCAGCCGGTAGACACCCACCACATCGCCGCCCCGGCGCAGGTCACGCAGGAGCAGGTGATCGAAGACCGGGTCGAACCGATCGCACTCCAGCCGCGCGGCATGATCGACCAGCGGGCCGTCGCCGCCCAGCTCCTCGACAAAGACCTCGTAGCGCAGCCGCTGCGCGGCCTCGATACCGGCGGCGTCGTGCGCGAGCTCGACACGAAATCGGGGGGCGGGTGTGGTCATCGGCCTCGTCTCTGCTGCGACTGCGAGGCTTCTACGCAGCCGCGCCCCTGGTTGCAACGCAGCGCTGGCCCGCGCCTGGCGTCCATGCTACCAGAGATTGTTAACCCTTTGCTAACCGCAATCAGCCATCAAGGACGGGCAACAGTGTCACACGGTTGCCGTCGATCACAACCTTGCCCTCCTCGCGAAAGTTCACCGTGATGCGCCCGCCGATATTGGATTGCACCTGCCCCACCCCCCAATCGGGGCGCGCGGGGTTCTCCACCAGCATCCCCGGTTCCAGCAGTGTGTTCAGTTCCGTCATTTCGCGCCCCGATCCCGGTTGCCGCCATGCCACAGGATGATCCCGACTTCGCGGCCCTCACAGGCTCGCGCATCTGCCACGATCTCGCAAGCCCCGTCGGCGCGGCGCTCACCGGGCTGGAGTTTCTGTCAGGCGCCCCCGGAGGGGCAAACCCGGACGAGATGGCGCTCTTGCGCGACAGCCTGACCGGCGCGCGCGCCACGCTTGAGATGCTGCGCCTCGCCTTCGGGCGCTCGGGCACGGGCGCGGCACTCGACGCCACCGCGCTTGGCACCACGGTGCGCGGCCACCTTGCCGCGCGGCCGCGGCTACGGCTCGACTGGGCGCTCGACGGCCCCCTGGGGCGGGCGGCGGCGCAGCACCTGGCGCTGGCGATCCTGTGCGTGATCCACGCGCTGCCGCGCGGCGGTACGCTGACGGTGGCGCGCGCCGGTGCCAACGGCGTCCGCGTCGCGGCCTTGGGCGCGGACGAAAGCGATCTTGCCGCAGAGCCCGCGCTCTGGGACGGGCTCGCGGGGCGCGCGGCCCTGCCCGCCCCCGATCCACGGCGGGTCGAGTTTCATCTGCTGGCCGCCCGGATCGCGTGCGGCGATGCCCGGATCGACATCACCCGCGCCGCGCAAAGTCTCATGACTATCCTCTTGCGGCCCGCGCAAGATTGATCTTTCCCGGTTTTTCCCGGTATTGAAGGAAAACCACGAGATCATCGGAAAAGCGAGCGCCCGCCGTCGTGACCAATCCCCGCCCCATCCGAACCGAGACGCAGGATTTCCAGCGTATCCGAACCGCCGCGCAACTCATCATGGCCTTTGCCGTGGTGCTGTTCCTGCTGGTGCAGGCGCGGTTCCTGCTCATCTCGCTCGCCACCGCGATCATCCTGTTCAGCATCACCTCCGATGCGATCAACTCCATCGCGCGCATGCACATCGGCCCGGCGCGCATCCCCAACTGGCTGGCGAGCATCACCGCGCTGGTGCTGATCTCCTCGGCGCTGCTCAGCCTGTCGGCGATCATCCTGTCGCAGGCCAACACGGTGCTCTCCACCACCATCGCCTATGCCGACCGCGCGCCCGAGGCGATGGCCGCCGCGGTGGGGTGGCTCGGGCCGCAGGCGGAAACGGCGGTGCGGCAGGCGGTGGCCACCTTTGACGTCGCGGGCTATCTGCGCGCCATCGCGGGCCAAGCGGGCAGCCTGATGCAGGGCACGGTGCTTGTGATCCTCTTCGTGGGCTTTCTCTTTGCCGAGCGGGTGTGGTTCGACACCAAGCTCGAAAGCCTGCTGGGCGACCGCGCACAGGCCGAGCGCACCGGACGGATCATCGGCTCGATCATCCACCGGGTGAACCACTACCTGCTGGTCAAGACGCTGGTGAGCGCGGTGACCGGAGTGATGGTCTACGGCGTTGCGCGGTTCTTCGAGCTCGATCTCGCGGGGGCGCTCGGCATCCTTACCTTCGTGCTCAACTACATCCCCGCCATCGGCTCGATCATCGCCACGGTGCTGGTGGCGCTGGTTGCCTTCGTGCAATTGGGCAGCGGTCCGGTCACGCTGGGCATCTTTGCGATCACCGGCGCGATCCAGTTCCTCAACGGCAACATCATCGACCCGATGCTGATGGGCCGCGCGCTCAGGGTGTCATCCTTCGGCATCATCATCAGCCTCGCCTTCTGGGGGGCCGTCTGGGGGATTCCGGGGATGTTCCTCGCGGTGCCGATCATGGTGGGCGCGATGATCGTGTTCAGCCATGTGCCGGGGCTGCGCCCGGTCGCGGTGCTTTTGTCGCGCGAGGGCCTGCCCGAAACCGAGGAAGAGCTCGACGCCACCCGTCCCGCCGCCTGAGCGGGGGACGGCCTTGAGGGGTCATTCAGGTCTCGACGCCAGTGCGCGGGACA
>JADQCC010000260.1 GCA_016278295.1 Roseovarius sp.
GTCGTTCGCAATGACGAGGTCAGGGGTTCGATTCCCCTCGGCTCCACCATCCCGCCCCCGGCGCATGCTGCGAGGGCCTTGCCCCGACTTCGGTCCCGGGCACGATACCGGCATCTGGCGTTGGTCCACGTGCGCTGGCTTAGAAGACGCGGTTGGCAATGCTTTCCAGAATACCGGGGCGGCTAAAGACCGGTTCCGGCTATCCATTCGGCGATCACAAGACAAAGGCGTAAAGCACCACCCAGATCGACAGGGCGATGCCGCAGCTTAGCGTATAGACGCCGTTCCACACCCATCCGACACGCAGCGCGCTGATGCCGGCGAAGGATCCGATCAACAGCGTCGTCGCGGTGAACGGCGAACTTGCCCCGCTCAGCGCCCAGCCGGCGGCCAGCGCCACGACGATGGCGCTCGGGGCCACGCCGAGGCTGTCGGCCCCGGGGATGAGCGGTGCGATCAGCGTCACGGCCAGGATCGGGTTCATCCCGATCTGACCCGCCAGCGGGATGAGCCAGACAAAGCTGACGAGGATGGCCCACGCGGGCAGCACCGACAGGTCGAGCCCGGCGCGCTGCATCAAGGGCCCCAGCAGGGCCGATCCGACGGTGCCGATATATCCGGCCATCATCAGCAGCGTGAGTTCGCCGCGATAGCCCGGCAGTTCCTTGGTCACGTAATCGCCGACCCGCATCGCCACCGACCGGATCGGGGCATGCGCCCAGTGCTGGATCAGCATCCAGACCAGCGCGATTACCGGCACGATCACCACAACCAGCCCGACGATCCGCACGTCCGTGAGGGCAGACAGGGTGATGACGCTGACCACCAGGATCCCGAGCAGAGCCACCATCGGCAACATCGAGGCCCAGGAGCCGCTTGGTTCGGGGCGTCGAGGCGTCACGCTCAGCCTTGGCTTGAACGCGGTATCCAGCCCCCAGCCGACCCCGGCCAGAAGCGCCGACGATACCAGCCCGGGAACCATCGCCTGTGACCAGCTTGACCCTGGCACGACGCTAACCGAGATCGCCATCGCAAAGGAAAGCGGAGACCACGGAAGGGTCGACACAAAGGCCCGCTGAATCGCCAGGAGCATCCGCCGGATGCGGTGCCCGCGCACCTCTGCGTTTGGCTCGGAACCGGCATTTGTGAGCGCCAGGGCGCCCAACAGCTGGATGGCGCCGTAATTGAGCAGCAGCGCGAAACCCTGACCGCCCACGGTCAGCGCGGCATAGCGCCGCCCCGGCCGCTGGCCCGAGAGAAACCGGCCCGCAGCCTGCACCGCGGGCGAGGTCTGCGCGACATTGCGCAGGGTCGAGAGCGCCGAGAAGAAGGCCGCGATGAACGCCGCCGAGCCCAGCCCGTCCAGAACCGTGCCCTGCCAGCCTGCCGTGCCGACCGCCAGCGCCAGCGTCAGGCCGAGCGCCACCGCGACAAACGCCTTGCGCGAAAACCGTACCTGCGCCGCGAAGATGCAGACGACCATCACCACAAGCACAGGTTTCGCGGGCGCCATCCACGCCGCGACATGCCATTCGTGAAAGATGACAAGACAGGTGATCGCGATCAGCAGGAGACCGGTCAGAAGGTTGATCTTCGCTCGATGTCTATTGGTCATTTCCGCGATCATCCCGCAAGTTTCCCGACACTTGTGCCTGCTGCCGTGGCAGGCGGCAATATACACGGGCAATCACAGTGATCGCGCCGAGGATGGCGGTTGCGATTCCCAAGCAAGACATATTTAAAGAGCGCAACCGTTCCTTGGCAGTTCAACAGAGGCAATTTCGCCAAATCCTGACAGTGAAAGGGCTTGCGATGGCCTATCTCCGAAGGTTCCTTCCGATCCTCATGGCCAGTGTGTGTGCGCTGACGAGTGCCGCGACGGCACAGCAGGGACCGGTGCCGGTCACCGTGATAAGTGTTACGCCACAAGACGTGACGCTGACCTCGCTCCTTCCGGGCCGTGTCGCCGCCTCGGCCGAGGCCGAGGTGCGCCCGCAGGTCAACGGCATCATCACCGAACGCCTGTTTGACGAGGGCGCGGATGTGACGGAAGACGATCCGCTCTACCAGATCGACCGGGCGACCTACGAGGCATCGGTCCGTCAGGCGCGCGCCAGCGTGGCGCAGGCCGAGGCGCAGTTGCGCGCTGCCGAACGCGAGGCGCGGCGCCTGACGACGTTGCAGGCGCGCAACGTGGCCAGCGAGCAGGCGCTCGACGAGGCCACGGCGGCGCGAGATAGTGCCGAGGCGGCGCTGGAGCTGGCCCGCGCGCGGCTCAACTCTGCCGAGATCGAGCTGTCGCGCACCACGATCCGGGCGCGCCTCTCGGGACGAATCGGGCTGGCGCAGACCTCGCAGGGCGCGCTGGTCACCGCAAGCCAGGCACAACCGCTGGCGGTGATCCGCAAGATCGACCCGGTTTATGTGGATGTAACGCAGTCCGCCGCCGACCTGCTCCGCTGGCGGCGCGGCGAGACCGAAGAGGCGCTGCGCGGGGCGGATGCGACGGTGCGGCTCATTCTGGCCGACGATTCGGTGTATTCCGAAACCGGGCAACTGAAGGCCGCAGAGCCGAATGTCGATCCGCAGACCGGCGTGGTGACGCTGCGCATGCAGTTCGACAATCCCGAGCTTCTTCTGTTGCCCGGCATGTATGTGCAGGTCGAGATGCCGGTCGAGGTGGCCGAGGCGGTGTATCTGGTACCGCAGGAGGCCGTGGTGCGCGATCGGCGCGGGCGCCCGACCGCATGGGTCGTGAACGAAGAGAACGTGATCGAGGAGACATCGCTCGGGATCGTGCAGGACCAAGGCAGCAACTGGGTGGTGGACGAAGGGCTCTCGCCGGGTGACAGGCTGGTCGTCGCCGGCTTTCAGAAAACCGCGCCGGGGGCGACCGTCGCTCCCGAAGAGCGGACAGAGTAACCGGGCAGAGGGCGCAGGCACATGGCACGTTTCTTCATCGACCGCCCGGTCTTTGCCTGGGTCATCTCGATCCTGATCATGGGGATCGGGGTGCTGGCGATCCGGCTCCTGCCGGTGGCGCAATACCCCGAGATCGCGCCGCCTTCGGTCACGGTATCGGCCAATTACCCGGGTGCCTCCGCCGAGACGGTCGCCAATACCGTCACGCAGATGATCGAGCAGCAGATGACCGGGCTCGACGGGCTGCGCTATTTCTCGTCGCGCTCGACCTCGCAGGGCAATGCAGAGATCACCCTCACCTTCGAGACCGGCACGGACGCCGATATCGCGCAGGTGCAGGTGCAGAACAAGCTGGGCCAGGCCACGCCGCTGCTGCCCGAGATCGTGCAGCGGCAGGGCATCACGGTCGAGAAATCCTCGGCCGGGTTCCTGATGGTCGTGGGCATGATCTCGACCGATGGCACGCTCGATCAGGTCGATCTGTCGGATTACATGTCCAGCAATCTCGTGGACGAGCTGAGCCGGGTCGAGGGGGTCGGCTCGGTGCGGGTGTTCGGTTCGGAATACGCGATGCGGATATGGCTCGACCCGTCAAGGCTGGCCGCTTTCGGGATGTCACCCTCCGACGTGGTGGCGGCGGTCTCGGCGCAGAACGCGCAGATTTCGGCGGGCGCATTCGGCGCGCGGCCCGCGGTGGAGGGACAGCAGCTCAACGCCACGATCACCGCGCAATCGCTGCTGAGCACGCCCGAGGATTTCCGCCAGATCGTACTGCGCGCGGAAACGGATGGTGGCCTGGTGCTGCTCGACGATGTGGCCCGCGTCGAGATCGGCGCGCAGAACTATGCCACGACCGCGCGGTTCAACACCGATCCCGCGTCGGGCATGGCGATCACGCTGGCACCGGGGGCCAACGCGCTCGACACGGCGCGCGCGGTCAAGGAGCGCATGGCCGAATTCGCCCGCTTCTTTCCCGAGGGTGTCGATTACGTGATCCCCTATGACACCACGCCGTTCGTGGAGATCTCGATCGAGGAGGTGGTCAAGACGCTGTTCGAGGCGATCGGTCTGGTGTTCCTCGTGATGCTGCTGTTCCTGCAAAACCTGCGCGCAACGCTTATCCCGACGCTGGCGGTGCCGGTCGTCCTTCTGGGCACCTTCGGGGTGCTGGCGGTCGCCGGTTTCTCGATCAACACGCTGACCATGCTGGCGATGGTGCTGGCCATCGGTCTCTTGGTCGACGATGCCATCGTGGTGGTCGAAAACGTCGAGCGCATCATGGAGGAAGAGGGCCTGCCGCCGCGCGAGGCCACGCATAAATCCATGGGCCAGATCACCGGCGCGCTGGTGGGCATCGCCATGGTGCTGTCGGCGGTGTTCGTGCCGATGGCGTTCTTTCCCGGCTCCACCGGGGTGATCTATCAGCAATTCGCGATCACCATCGTGTCGGCCATGGCGCTGTCGGTGGTGGTGGCGATCACGCTGACGCCCGCGCTCTGCGCATCGCTGCTCAAGCCCAAGGGGCACGGGGCACAGCGCGGCCCGTTCGCGTGGTTCAACGCCGGTTTCAATCGGCTGGCCTCGGGCTATGGCGGTACGGTGCGCTGGTCGGTACGTCGCCCCGTCCGGGTGTTCGCCGTTTACCTGGCGCTGGCCCTCGGCATGGCGCTGATGTTCCTGCGCACGCCGACCGGCTTTCTGCCCGAGGAGGATCAGGGCATCCTCTTCACCCTCATCCAGACCCCGACAGGGGCGACCGCCGAGCGCACCCTCGACGTGGTGAAACAGGTGGAGAATTACTACCTCGAACAGGAAACCGATGTGGTCGACTCGATGTTCGGCGTCGTCGGCTTCAGCTTTTCGGGCAACGGCCAGAACATGGGCCTTGCCTTTGTGCAGCTCAAGGATTGGGACGAACGCCCGAGACCCGATCAAAGCGTGCAGGCGCTCGCGGGGCGCGCCTTTGGTGCGTTCAGCCAGATCCGCGATGCGCTGGTCTTTCCCGTCGTGCCGCCCTCGGTGATCGAGCTGGGCAACGTCTCCGGCTTCGATCTCTATCTACAGGCGCGCGGCGGGCAGAGCCATGCCGATCTGATGGCGGCGCGCAACCGCCTCCTTGGCATGGCCGCGCAAAGCGATCTCATCGGCTCGGTCCGGCCCAACGGGTTGCAGGACGCGGCGCAGTTCAACCTCGATATCGACTGGCGCAAGGCCGGGGCGATGGGGCTTACCCCCACCGATGTGGGGGAGCTGCTGCAAATCGCCTGGGCGGGCACTTACGTGAACGATTTTCTCGACCAGGACCGGATCAAGCGCGTCTATGTGCAGGGCGAGGCCGAGTCGCGCGCCACCCCGACCGATATCGAGAAATGGCGCGTGCGCAACGCCAGCGGCGGGCTTGTCCCGTTCTCGAATTTCGCCGAAGGCCGGTGGGATTACGGCGCGCAGGGGCTCTATCGTTACAACGGCATTCCCGCGGTGCAGGTGCAGGGCTCTCCCGCCCCCGGCGTCTCGACCGGCGAGGCGATGGCCGAGATGGAGCGGCTCGCCGCAGAGCTCGGCCCCGGGTTCGAGCTGGCCTGGACCGGGCTTTCGCTGGAAGAGCGCGAGTCGGGCAATCAGGCGCCGCTGCTCTACGCGCTCTCACTCGCCGCGGTGTTCCTGTCGCTGGCCGCGCTTTACGAGAGTTGGTCGATCCCGTTCGCCGTCATGCTCGCCATGCCCATCGGTATCGTTGGCGCGCTCACCGGCGCGTGGCTGGGCGGGTTCGAGAACGGGGTGTTCTTTCAGGTCGGGCTGCTCACCGTCATCGGCCTGACCGGCAAGAACGCGATCCTGATCGTGGAGTTTGCCCGCGAGCGGCACGAGGCCGGCGAGCGGGTGATCGAGGCGGTGGCCACGGCCGCGCGGCAGCGGTTTCGCCCGATCATCATGACGTCGATGGCATTCTCGCTTGGCGTGCTGCCGTTGGTAATCAGCTCCGGCGCAGGATCGGGCGGGCGCAACGCGATCGGCTCGGGCGTGTTCAGCGGGACGATCTCGGGCACTGTTCTGGGGGTGATCTTCGTGCCGCTCTTCTTCGTGATCGTGACGCGCCTGTTTCGACGTGCCGCCGGAACCAAGAGCTAGGAGGGGCAGGACGAGTCAATCCGAATATTGGTGAGCGATCCGCCAAAATTCGGATGCTGGCTCAAGCCAGGATGTTCCCCGTTCTGATTCGACGGGACCGGTTTCTGACCATCCGAATGGCAAGAAGAACCCGTGTGATCTCAAGGTGAAAGCCCGGCCTGATGCCGTGAGCCGACCGCTGCCGCTGTCCGGGCCCGGTGCTGTAGGGATTGGGGGCATATTTGGGCTTTGTTGATGGCACCGTATCTTACGCTGATTGGTCAAGATAGGTTTCAATTTCCGAGATAGTATTAACCGAAGCGTTCAAGAACTCCGCGAAATCCTTCGTGATCGCTTGATACATTCGGCGGTTTATCTCCCAATTTTCTCCCAAACTCTCAATTTTAGGTATTGCTTCACCACTAGATAAAGCGGCTTCACCAAGCTTTCTAAGTTCAGCGCTCGTGCTAAGAGCAGATTGCAAAACATACTGTAAGTCCGCTTCATCGAAGCCTTCCGTTTCTCTTATAATAATTGCGGCCCGTTGAAGATCTGCCATTGATTGCATAAAAGCTGCTTCCATATTTGATATGTTATGTGAAAGCCAATCAATAAACTCACGCATTGCGCTATAAAATCTACTTACAGACTTATCTACCTTAGCGAATGATCTGCTCTTGTCTTGATTAAAACGCTGTAACTCCTTGGTCGCACTTAGAGCTGAACGTGTTACCTTTCCTGCATAATCGTTTACCCTAG
>JADQCC010000153.1 GCA_016278295.1 Roseovarius sp.
TGTCTTAGGCCATCGCGCCGCCACCGAGCAGGCGGTGACAACCGGGTGCTTACCAACAAAGAGAATGTTCCTGAGGTTCATTTCGGACTCCGATTCCGGGGGGGGGTGACTCAGGGGTACAATTTACAAAAAGGTTTAAGATCGCCTGAACAACCGAACTTAAAGCACCTTGGAGCGGCTGTTGATCTGAGAGACCGTCGCAATCAGCTCCGACAGATGGCGATCCGTACTTTGGTGTGCCTCTTCCAGGCGCGTGATGATGCCGTTCATGCCGTTGTCTACATCGCCCATGCGTCCACTTTCGACACGGCACAACAACTTGACAAGATCGAGCCCGTTGATCCGGCGCCGCAGTTGACGGCAGGTGTCGGGAACGGTCTGGCCGAGGGCGATGACTTCGGTCATGGCTGTTCTGCAGGCGTCATTCGGCATGGTGGCTTGCCCCGGCGGAATTGCGTGGCCCGCCTCGTTCGCCTGCGACATGGACCGTTGCACCAGCGCGGCAATCTGGGCCGCGCATCGTCCCCGGTCGATCGCATCGCGCATTCGGATCAGAACACCGGCCTCGCTGTCGTTCAGCCGTTCCACCAGATGGCACATATCCGCCGCCATCGTTTCGTAGTTCTTGGAAATGGTGCCGATCACATCCCCGGCTTCTTCCAGCCGCCCGGCCAGAATGCGCAGGTTGACCGGCTCACCACGCACCTGTCCGAAGACTTTGGAGATATTCTCGACAAGGGTTTCGGCACGTTCAATCAGCCCGGACAGATCGTTGATGGAGTCGAGGGTGGCGGTGTCGATCCCGGAGCTATCGGGGCGCCGCCCGAATTCGGCATCAAGCGCGGTGTTCATATAGGTGTCAAAATTCCGAAAGCCGCGCTCCTTCAGGCTTGCGCATAGTCGCCGGGCACTGCTCTCCGGGGGCAGGCCGCCGGTTTCTTCGAACAGGAGGTCGTTATAGATCTCACGGGTGGCGGCAAAGAGATCCGCAGTCGGTTTGATCTGGACCGAAAGATATCCGTCCCGCATCTGCGTCATCATTGCGAAGACCCAGTAATATCGACCGTCGGCGGCGCGGTTCTTGATATAGGTGCAAATCGGCAGACCGGCCTTCAACCTGTCCCAGATCAGGTAAAACACGCCGCGCGGCATGTCGGGGTGACGCACGATTTTGTGCGCGGCGCCCGCAAGGTCGTCGGCCGTGAATTGCGCGACATCGCGAAAAACCGGGCTGGTATAACGGATGATGCCCCGGAGATCCGTTGCCGATGTCAGGATATGCTCAGCCGGATACTCGATTTCCTCGTTCACGAGGGAAAGGTGCGGTGAGATTTTGGCAGTTAGCTGCATACGGTTGCCTTTCGTGAGTTGAAGGCCGGGGCGTCAAACCTGCCAGGACCGGCATTCCAGGGCCGGCATTCGCCGTCAGAACAGTTGCGTTTGGCCATGACCCAGTCCCAGCTCGGGTGCGACGGGATCGCCCAGCAGCCGGTGTTTGAAATAGTCCAGCCGGACTTCATCGGTCAGCGCACCGACGTCCAGTTCGGATTCGACATCGACGAGAACCGCCATCTTCTTCAAGGCGCGCGCGATATCGATCAGGTGCTGGCACAGGGCATCGACGCGTTGCAGGTCGCGCGCACCATGTCCGGCACCGTCCGGCAGTTTTTCTATCAGTTCCGGGATCAACCGGTCGAGCGCGCGCGCGATCGCGGCGAGGTCGTCGGTTTCTTCGGCAAGAACGCCAAGAATTCTGGATGTTGGACGTAATAACACGGGATGAGCCTTATTCAGATGCAGTCAGAGGCGACCGACGACTTTCTCGATACAGGCCTTGAGCTGGGTGACCTGGAACGGTTTTTTCAGATAATTGTTCATGCCCAGGCGCGCGCCGCGATCAATCACCTCCTTGTCGGCCCGTCCCGTGACAAGGATGAAGCCCGTGCGCGCGATGGCCCTGTGAGAGCGGATCGCTTCGAGCAACTGCAGGCCATCCATACGAGGCATGTTGAAATCCGAAATCACCAGATGCACGGGTTTGGCCGCCAAGCTGCGCCACGCCGTTTCACCATCGTTTTCCGTCCGGTAGTTTCGGACCCCGATTTCATCCAACGCTTGAGTAAGAAGCCCCCGGCTGGTGGACATGTCATCGACCACAAGAATATGAAGTTCATCTTTCAAGCTCATCGGCTTTCTCCGTTGTTTTGGTGCGCTGCCGGGCCAGGGAGCGAGCTGCCGAGGAGACCGGAGCAAGCCGGAATACCCCCGCCCCTTCATGACGGACACGGCCGGTCACGGCCTCTGGCAGGGCTTCGGAATGACCGATGTAGAGCGCACCTCCCGCCTGCAACCGGTCGGTCAGGCGGTGCCACAGCCGGATTTGTGTCGCGTCGTCGAAATAGATCGCGACGTTCCGGCACATGATGACATCGAACTTGCCGTGAAACGGCCAGTCCGAATCCAGGTTCAACCGGCGAAAGGCGATCAATTCGCGCGCGGCCTCACAGATACTTGCCATGCCGACGGGGGCAATCCGGCGGTCGAAAAATCGCTCGGCGTGTTTGTCCGTCAGGTGTGACAGGTCCGCCACGGAATAAAGCCCGGCCTGCGCTGTCATCAGCACGGACTTGTCGATATCGGTGGCCAGAATCCGAATATCCAGCCTTGCCGCATCGGGGCAGGCCCGCAATACATGAAACGCGAGATCGTAAGCCTCTTCCCCGGTCGAACATCCGGCCGACCAAAGTCTCGCACGCCCGCCACCGCGGACGGTTTCGAGCAGCGCGGGCAGCACGCTTTCCGTCAAATGCGTGAAGTGATGCGCCTCGCGGTTGAAGCGCGTCATGTTGGTGGTGAGAGCGGAAATGAACGCATCCTGCTCATCGGTATGGTCCGGTCCCTGAAGCGCGTCACAATACGCACTGATCGTCTTCTGACCGGTGGCCTTCAGTCGCTTATTCAGCCGCCCCGACACCATCGCCCGTTTGTTGGGGTTGAGATGTATGCCCGCCATCCGTTTCAGCAGCTCGGCTACCGTCGCAAAATCTCTCTGACTGATGAGGCCGGCGGGGGCGTCATGGCGTTCTCCGGTCATGCGTCCACCCGATCCCCTTGGGGCAGTACGGCGCGCACGTCGATGGCGCGCACCAGGTCGTCATCGACGGTATGAATGCCGCGTATGAAGGCTTGGGTCCGTGCGGACAACACGTCGGGCGGGGCCTGCATTTCGGCCTCATCCACCGTGATGATGTCGGAGACCGCATCGACCAGGAAACCGACGACCTTTTCGTCGATCTGCGCGATGATGATCACATGCCGCTCACCGGCTTCGGTCTTTCCAAAACCCAGCCGCAAGGACAGGTCGACCACGGGCAGGACCGTGCCGCGCAGGTTCATCATGCCGACGACATAATCCGGTGCATGGGGAAGGGCCGTGGTGCTGGTCCAGCCGCGGATTTCCAGCACATGCGCGATTTCGACGCAAAAATCCTGTTTCTCGACCGTGAAGCACACGATTTCGACCCGGTTCACGGATTTCGAATCCTTCTCGTTCTCATGCATGAAGCGCGTCTCCTGTAACGCCCGGCACGGGCCGGTTGACCGCGCTCCCCTTGCCCGGGACGGGAATCATCTGGTCGGTATCGACGATGAGGGCAATCTTGCCGTTC
This sequence comes from Roseovarius sp., assembly GCA_016278295.1. GTDB lineage: Bacteria > Pseudomonadota > Alphaproteobacteria > Rhodobacterales > Rhodobacteraceae > Roseovarius. The sequence continues at coordinate 3,669 of JADQCC010000153.1, forward strand.
CCGAGGATGGTCGCGGCGGCAATGCCTGGAATGCTTTCGTAATTCTGTTCCAGTCCCTTGATCACCACCTCCCGCTGTTCCGCGATCGTATCGACGGCCAGGGCCGACCGGTGCCCCGAGTCGCCCTCGATCAGCAAAAGAAATTGCAGATCGAGGGAAACGGGATCGGCGCGATATCCGAGGGCGGCGCCCAGATCGGTGATCGGCACGAGCTCATCGTTGAGTGCGAGCACGCGGTCGCCGTCACACAATGTATGAATTCGGGCCTGCCCGGGCTGCAGCATTTCGCGGAGGGGCGAGGTGGGTACGATCAGGGTTTGATCCGCCACACGCACCACCATCCCTTCAAGGACAGCCAGTGTCAGGGGTAGCGAAATCGTTACGGAGGTACCTGCACCCGGCTCCGATTGCAGGGTGACGCGCCCGCCCAGCGACTGGATCTCGTTACGTACAACATCCATGCCGACGCCACGGCCCGACAGGTTGGACACCGCATCCACCGTGGAAAAACCGGGCCGAAACAAAATGTTGTCGATATCGGTATCGGTGAGGTCATCCTCCGGCCGGATCAATCCCTTGTGCTGGGCGATCTGGCGCACCCTGGCACGGTTGATGCCGACGCCGTCATCGCGGAGAGTGATGACCACGCGGCCGGAGCGGTGGGCCGCTTCAAGCGTGACGGTGCCGCGCTCATCCTTGCCCGCGGCGCGCCGTTGCTCCGGCGTCTCAAGACCGTGGTCGATGGCGTTACGGATCATGTGGGTCAGCGGATCGACAAGTCGTTCAGTGACCGTCTTGTCCACTTCCGTGGCGTCGCCGATGGTGACCAGCCGCGCTGACTTGCCTGCTTCCTTCGATGTCTCCCGCACAATCCGCGACATGCGTTGAAACAGGCTTCGGACCGGCTGGGCGCGAATCGCCATCACCCTTTCCTGAATCGCGCCTGAAAGCTGTTTGAGCTGGCTCATCGCGTCATCCACACCGGTATTGGCGGAATGCGGCATTTCATCCATGGATTGGCGCAGCATCGCCTCGGCGATGACCAATTCGCCCACCAGGTTGATCAACCGGTCAACCCGCTGCAGATCGACACGAATGGTGCTGGAGCGTGCCGCCGGGGCATTTTTGGCAGCGACGGCTTGTGTGGCCTGACCCGGCGCCGCGGAGGGTGATGGAGCGGCAAGGGCGGGCACGGAGTCGGCATCGCCGGGCGGCGGGGCGGTTTCGGCGCCGATCTCCAAGTCGCACAGCCCTTCAACGAACTCGAATATTTCCCGAACGGCCGCCTCGTCCACCAGGTCATCGGGCCGAATGGTGATTTTCCATGACAGCGAGGGCGTGGACCATGGCGCATCCCGCAGCGGAACGACAGTTGACAAATCGGCCTCGACGGTCAGATTTCCCAGACCTTCGAGGCCGCGAAACAATAGTGCCGGATCATGCCCGTTGGCGTAAAGCTGCGGATGCGCCTTGAAGGTGATCGTCAGTGGCTCGGATTCCACCGGAGACAGCATGTCGGCAAGCGCCGGCAGACCGCCGTCAACGGTCAGTGCCATCGGCTCGAACGCCGGCGGTTCTTCTTTGGCGGCGTCGCCGCCGGGTTCGGAGCCGCTGTGCGTGGCCCCGCTTACTGATTTGAGGTCGCTGAGAATCGAGGCGCCCTGTTCAGGAGGCAAATCGTTTCCGTGCCGGGCAGCATCGACGAGGTCGGACAGATGGTCGCCGGCGGTGAAGAGGAGCGCAACGACAGTTTCATCGGCTGTCAATTTTCCCGCGCGAACATCGTCCAGCACGTTTTCGAGCGCATGGGCAAACCCTACCAGCTGATTCAGGCCAAACGCCCCGGCACCGCCCTTGATGGAATGGACGGCACGGAACATGCTATTGACGGTTTCCGCATCGCCGCCGCCGTCCTCAAGATTGTTGAGCCCCGACGACAGGCCTTCCAGCAGATCGTCGCATTCCTGAAAGAACATGTCATTGAGATCGTTCATCGCAGCCCCCTAAACCACAAGCCGCCGGATGATCGAAATGAGCTTGTCTTCATCGAATGGCTTGACGATCCAACCGGTGGCACCGGCATCGCGCGCCCTTTGCTTCAGGTGTTCGCCGGTCTCCGTCGTCAGGACAAGGATGGGCACGGCAGTCACCTGCTTGCCCTCCCGCACACCCGCGATGAACCCGAAACCGTCGAGACGGGGCATGTTGATGTCGGTAATGATCAGATCCGGGTCGGTGTTTTTAAGTTTTTCAAGCCCGTTGACCCCGTCTTCGGCAAGATCGACCTCGAAACCGGCATCCACCAGTGTGGCCTGCAACATGCAGCGCATGGTTTTGGAATCGTCAACGGCAAGAATACGTGTCATTCGGAACTCTCTCGGATCAGTTCATTTTGCGCGATACCCAGCAGGGCCAGACCCTGCAGAAAGTCTTTTGACGGCTCGACCAGAGCGAACCCGAGGTCTTCGGCCAGCCATTCGGCCCGGGCACGCATCAGTATCTCTGCCGCAAGCGCGCCGAGGAACTGCACATTAGCGGCCTGCAATTGCAGTGTATTACCGCGCCGGCCATCAATTGCTGCGGCAAGGGAATCGCATGCGGCGTAATCCAGGCGCCCGGGTAAATTGATAGGGGTCGCGGCAACTATATCTTTCGATGCTGTCATGTCGCCCATAACCATCAATGTGTTCGATCTTCGGGGATGCTATTTCGCTGAATTTAATAAGTCGTTACACTCCGCCAAAAAACATATCCCCCCGGCGGCGGCGGCCGTCGGACGGGATTTTGACGCCGCCGCCCCGGGCCGCAGGGATCGAGGAAGAATCGGCTCACGGCGTGCGAAAGCGTCTCGCGATCCGCGTGGTCGAACACGGCGCGACCGAGGCGCAACGCATGGCGATCCTCGGGCACGACAGAACTGCGCAGGCCGGCAAATACTGCCGCACGGCAGACGCCCGGAAGATCATTCGGGGAACTGATTTTGCCAACTCAGTCGAACCAGTTGGCAAAACCGGGAAATAATACAATTAAATCAAACCAAAAATTTGGGGCTGGCGATCCCGCGAGGACTCGAACCCCGAACCTGCTGATTAGAAGTCAG
>JADQCC010000059.1 GCA_016278295.1 Roseovarius sp.
CGTCGGGCTCCCAGATGATGGCGGTCTGATCGCCGCGCGTGGCCAGATGCCGGTCGATGCAGTTGGCGGCGACGTTCAGCGTGCCATCCTCGAACCACTTGATCGACACGTTGCCGAGCGCGTAATTCACGTCCTTGACGCGGCTGTAGGGCCTGATCCAGTCGATCCGCTGCCCGTGCTCGCGCCAGAACGCCTCGGGGTCGCCCACCGAGGCGGCGTACATTTCCTGGTATTTCGCGGCGTCGATATGGGCATTGGCGGCGAAATCCGCGCTTGGGGCATAGGTTTGATCGGACATGATGGCTCCTCCTCGCTGATGCGGTTGGATCGAAGACGACAGCCGCCCCGCTGTCAACAGGGAGAACGACGGCGGGGCGGGAGCGCTGGCCTCAGATGGCCAGATACTCGCTGCGAAGTTCCTCGTTTTCAAGCACTTCGGCGGCGGTGCCGTCAAACACGATGCCGCCGGTATCGAGGATCACCGCGCGGTCCGCGAGTTCCAGTGCGCGCACGGCGTTCTGTTCGACGATGATCGTGGTGATGCCCTGTTCCTTGATGACGCGCAGGGTCTTTTCGATCTCGTCGACGATCACCGGGGCGAGGCCCTCGTAGGGCTCGTCGAGCAGCAGCACCTTGATGTCGCGCGCCAGCGCCCGGGCCACGGCGAGCATCTGCTGCTCGCCGCCCGAAAGTGTCGTGCCTTCCTGGTCGCGGCGTTCGCGCAGGCGCGGGAACAGCTCGTAAAGCCGGTCGATCGACCAGCCCACGGGCGGAGCGATTTGCGCGAGTTGCAGGTTTTCCTCGACGGTGAGGCCGGGGATGATGCGCCGGTCCTCGGGTACGAGGCCGATGCCCGCGGCCGCCGCCTCGTGGCTCCTCATCTTGTGGAGCGGCTGGTGATCGAGCCAGATCTCGCCATGCGCCAACTGCGGGCTGTCCATCCGCGCAATCGAGCGCAGCGTGGTGGTCTTGCCCGCGCCGTTGCGGCCCAGAAGCGCGAGGATTTCGCCTTCGTGGACGTTGAAGCTGATGTTCTGCACGATATAGCTCTCGCCGTAATAGCTCTCCATGTTCCAGACGGAGAGAAAGGCGGGGGCGGTCTCGGCGTGGCTGACGCCCTTGGAAAAGTCGGGTTTGACGTTCATTGCGCGCGCTCCTCGTCAGGCGCTCTCGCCAAGATACGCTTCGCGCACCTTGGGATGGCCCTTGATTTTTTCGGGGGTGTCCTCGACCAGTGGCGAGCCCTGCGCCAGCACGGTGATCCGCTCGGCGAGCGAGAACACCACGTGCATGTCGTGCTCGATGATCGCGATGGTGATGTCGCGCTCGTCCTTGATCTGCTTGAGCAGGTCGATGGTGTTGTTGGTATCGGCCCGCGCCATGCCCGCCGTCGGCTCGTCGAGGAGCAGGAGTTTCGGGTTCTGTGCGAGGCACATGCCGATTTCCAGACGCCGCTTGTTGCCGCGCGACATCGAGGCGGAATGCTCGTGGCGCTGCTCGGCGAGGCCGAGGCTTTCGAGCATCGCCTCGGCCTGATCGACGATCTCGTGCTCGTTCGAGGAATTCTCGTAGGCGTGCATGCGAAACACGCCGTCGCGACGCGCGAAGATCGGGATCATCATGTTTTCCAGCACCGAGAGTTCGCCGAAGATCTCTGGCGTCTGAAAGACCCGGGAGATGCCCATCTGGTTGATCTCGTAGGGCTTGCGCCCGAGCACCGACTGGCCCTCGAACATGACCGAACCGGTATCCGGGATCAGCTTGCCGATCAGGACGTTGAGCAGGGTGGATTTGCCCGCGCCGTTGGGGCCGATGATGGCGTGGACGCTGTTCTCGGCGACGCTGAGGTTGACGTCGCCCAGCGCCTGCAACCCGCCGAAGCGCTTGTTGACGTTCTTGACTTCGAGAATGCCCATGTCGTGCGCTCCTTATTCCGCGGGGGTGGATTGAGAGGATTTCTCGGCCGCCCGGGCCTTCTTGCCGGTGAAGAGCCGCGCGATGCGCTGCCCGCCCTCGACCAGGCCGCCCGGCAGGAAGATCACCACCAGAACGAAGATCATGCCCAGCGTGAGATTCCAGCCCTTGCCCACGAACGGGTGGATGATCGTGACCATAAAATCCTCCATCCCGTCGGGCAGGAAGGCAAACCACTGGTGCAGGACGTTGTCGTTGATCTTGGAGACGATGTTTTCCATGTACTTGATCAGGCCCGCGCCCAGCACCGGGCCGATGAGCGTGCCCGCGCCGCCGAGGATGGTCATCAGCACCACCTCGCCCGAGGCCGTCCAGAACATGCGCTCTGCCCCTGCGAGCGGGTCCATTGCCGCGAGCAGGCCGCCCGCGAGCCCGGCATACATGCCCGAGATCACGAACGCCGCGAGCGCGTAGGGTTTGGCGTTGAGGCCGGTATAGGTCATGCGGGTGTTGTTGGACTTGATCGCGCGCAGCATCATCCCGAAGGGCGAGCGGAACAGCCGGATCGCGAAGTAGAAGGCGATCAGCATGATGAGGGCGCAGAGGTAATACCCGACGTTGAAGGTGAAGGACCACCCGCCCAGCTCCAGCTCGTAGCTGGCGCGGACCGACAGACCGAAGATATGCGGCAGGTTGGGCAGCCCGTCACGGTGGAACATCTGCGGATCGTTGCTGTAGACCTGCAACCCGGTTTCGCCATTGGTGAGGTTGAACTTGGGATTCGACAGCACCGAATAGGCCAGGGCAAAGGACATCTGCGCGAAGGCCAGGGTCAGGATCGCGAAGTAGATCCCCGACCGGCGCAGCGAGATGTAGCCGATCAGCACCGAGAAGATCGCCGCGACGATCATCGCAAAGGCGATGGCGGGCACCACGTTGTAGGTGAACAGCTTGAACATCCAGACCGCCGCGTAGGAGCCCACGCCGAGAAAGGCCGCGTGCCCGAAGCTGAGATAGCCGGTGAGGCCGAAGAGGATGTTGAAGCCGATGGCGAAGATGCCGTAGATCGCGAACCGCTGGAGCAGGTCCGGGTAGCCCGCGTTGAACTGTGCCATGCCGCTGTTTTCGGGGAAGGGGTTGAGCAGGAACGGTGCCAGCAGCGTGATCGCGATGACGACAAGGAACAGGAGCCCGTCTTTCTTGTTCAGTCCAAACATTGGGTCACTCCTCCATCACGCCTTTGCGCCCCATCAGACCGCGCGGGCGGGTCAGCAGGACGACGATGGCGACAAGGTATATGATAACCTGGTTGATGCCCGGGATGGTGGTGGTGGCCCAGGTGGTCGAGGCAAAGCTCTCGAGGATGCCCAGCAGGAAGCCTGCGAGGACCGCGCCGGGCAGGCTGCCCATGCCGCCGACGACGACCACCACGAAGCTGAGCACGAGAAAATCCATGCCCATGTGATAGTTGGGCGGGTTGATCGGGGTGTACATCACCCCCGCCAGCCCCGCGACCGCCGCGGCGATGCCGAACATGATGGTGAACCGGCGGTCGATGTTGATGCCGAGGAGGCCGACCGTCTCGCGGTCGGCCATGCCGGCGCGCACCACCATGCCGAAGGTGGTGAATTGCAGGAAGGCGAACACCGCGCCGATGATCACCGCCGCGAAGGCGAAATAGACCATGCGCCAGAGCGGGTAGACGATCTCGTTGACCTCGAAGCCGATCATCACGCCCAGGTCGATACTGCCCGACAGCGCCTCGGGTGCCGGGGTGGGGATCGGATTGGCGCCGAAGAAATACTTGATGATTTCCTGAAGCACGATCGCCAGGCCGAAGGTCACGAGAATCTGGTCGGCGTGGGGGCGGTTGTAGAAGTGCTTGATGAGACCGCGTTCCATCGCGAAGCCGACGGCGACCATGACGGGGATTGTGAACAGGATCGACAGCGGCACCGCCCATTCGATGATCCCGCCGCCGATCTCGGGGCCGAACCAGTCCATGATATAGGGCTTCTCGATCTTCAGCGGGTTGCCGAGGAAATCGGTCTGGGTCTCGTCTATGACCGTGTGGCTGAGCGACAGGAGCTTTTGCAACGTGACCGCGCAGAACGCGCCGATCATGAAGAGCGCACCATGCGCGAAGTTGACCACGCCGAGCGTGCCGAAGATCAGGGTCAGGCCCAGCGCGATCAGCGCGTAGGCAGACCCTTTGTCGAGCCCGTTGAGGATTTGCAGAAGAATGACGTCCATCGGTCCCACCTATGGGTTGCAAGCGCGCCGCGGATTGCTGTCGGGTCGCGGCACGGGTCCGGTCGCGCGCGGTGGCGCGACCGGATGTCTTTTTCGAGAAGGCTCAGGCGCCCGGGTTGCACTCTCCCAGGGACGCGTCCTTGCCGCCGAACATCGGGTGATCCGGCGGATACGTGACCTGTTCGACCGGGGTTTTCTCGACGATTTCCAGCGTGTCGTACTGGTTGGTCGGGTTCTGCGCGCCACGCACCACGAGCACGTCCTTGAAGCACTGGTGATCGTCGGCGCGGTAGAGCGTCGGGCCGTTGCCCAGCCCGTCGAATTCGAAGCCTTCGAGGGCATCGCCGACGCCGCAGGGGTTGAACGTGCCGGCCCGCTCGCAGGCATCGGCATAGAGCAGCACCTGCGCGTAGCAGGTCTGTGCCGAGTTCGACGGCGGCTTGCCGTATTTCTCGCCGAACGACTTGACGAACGCCTTGGAGCCCGCGTTGTCGAGCTGCCAGTTGTAGTTCATCGAGCCCAGCACGCCCTTGATGTTCTCGCCGGCACCGGCGGCCATCAGTTCGGAATAGAGCGGCACGACGATCTGGAAGTCCTTGCCGTTCACCTGCTTGTCGAGCAGGCCGAATTGCACCGCGTTGGTCAGCGAGTTGATCATGTTGCCGCCGTAGTGGTTCAGCACCAGAACGTCGGCACCCGAGTTCAGGACCGGCGCGATGTAGGACGAGAAGTCGGTCGCCGCGAGCGGCGTCTTGACCGCGTTAACGGTCTCCCAGCCCATCGCCTCGGTCGCCGCCTTGATCGATTCTTCCTGTGTCCAGCCCCAGGTGTAGTCGGCGGTCAGGTGATAGGTCTTGCGGTCGGTGCCGAATTCCTTGGCCAGCACCGGCGCCAGCGCCGCCGCCGACATATAGGCGTTGAAGAAGTGGCGGAAGCCGTTTGCCTTGCGGTCCTTGCCGGTGGTGTCGTTCGAGTGCGTCAGGCCAGCCATGAAGACGATGCCCGCCTCCTGGCACAGGCCCTGAACGGCCACGGCGACGCCCGAGGACGAGCCGCCGTTGATCATGATGGCGCCGTCCTTTTCGATCATCGACTTGGCGCTGGCGCGGGCGGCGTCCGACTTGGTTTGCGTGTCGCCGGTAACAAATTCGACCTTCTTGCCGAGAATGCCGTTGCCCTTGAGGGCCTTGGACGTGAACGTGTTGAGGCAGCCGCCGTCGCCCTTGCCGTTGAGGTGCTCGACCGCGAGCTGCTGTGCGAGAAGCTCGTCATTGCCCTCGTCGGCGTAGGGGCCGGTCTGCGGTACGTTGAAGCCGAGCGTGACCGTGCTGCCTGTGGGTTCGTTGGTGTAGGCCGCGGCGCTCGATGCGGTAAATATCGTCGGCAGCGCAACGCCGGCACCTGCGATGGCGCTCGTCTTGAGCACGCCACGGCGGGTAAAGTTCGATTTGGACATGGAATCCTCCCATTATGATCGGTCGGGGGTGTGCGCTCCTCCGCACAGCCCCGGGCGCAGGACAAACCTGCACGGGTCAATTATGGCGGTTGGTCAGAAAATTTCGCAACAAGCGCCTTTGTGGAAACATTTATTTTGTAAAAAAATCGACACACCCCGCCGTAATATTGTAAAGAAGTTCTCACGCAGGTGCAGCAAGTCCAGCCCAAGGCGGGGAAAAGTCCATGCCAGAAAGGTTCATGATCGGAACACGCATCCGTGAGAGACGGGTGCTCGCCGGAATACGGCAGATCGACCTCGCCAAGCGGGTCGGTATTTCGCCCTCGTACCTCAATCTGATCGAGCATAACCGCCGCAGAATCGGCGGCAAGACGCTTCTGCGGCTGGCGGACGCGCTCGATGTCGAACCGTCGCTTCTGAGCGAGGGCGCGGCGGCGACACTGGTCGCGGGGCTGCGCGAGGCGGCTGGGGTTGCCGACGATGCCGGTCCCGAACGCGACCGGGCCGAGGAATTCGCCGAGCGCTTCCCCGGCTGGGCGGGTCTCGTGACCGAGCTCTACCGGCGCAACCAGGAAATGGAGCGCACCATCGAGACGCTGACCGACCGGCTGGCGCATGATCCGTTTCTCGCGGCTTCGTTGCACGAGGTGATTTCTGCGGTGACGGCAATCCGGTCCACCTCGTCGATCCTGGTGGAGACCGAGGAGCTGGAGCCGGAATGGACCGCGCGGTTCCACCGCAACATCAACGAGGACAGCGCGCGTCTTACCGAAGGGGCGCAGGCGCTGGTGAAATACCTGGAGGGTGCGCCCAACCGCGACGCGGAGGTTCAGTCGCCGCAGGACGAGATGCACGCGGTGCTGGCGGCGCGCGGCTTTCATTTTGCCGAGCTGGAGCGCGAGGTGGCGGGGCCGCGGGCGGTGGCCCGGCTGGTGCGCGCAGAGGCCGAGCGCGGGCTGTCGGGGCCGGCGCAAAACCTGCTGGGGGCGGTGCTGGGGCGCTATCTCGAGGATGCGCGCGCCCTGCCGATGGCGACGTTCCTCGCGCGGGTGCGCGCGCTGGGGCCAAACCCCGCGCGGCTGGCCGAGGCCACC
>JADQCC010000288.1 GCA_016278295.1 Roseovarius sp.
ATGGGCGGCGGCGTGCAAGCACGCCTCGATTCCGCGCAGACGAGATACGTTCGTTGGCCTTGAGGTTCATGACTGTTCTCGGCTTGTCGTCGCGTTCGTGATGAGCATAGGAATAATGAAAAATATTTCCAAGAGCTTTCCTGTTTGTGGAGTTGGAAAATTCAAAGCTTTGTGAATTCAGCTGGTTACAAATTTTCCAGCATAAATGAAAAAGTTTTTCAGAAAAATTGCAATTCGGCATCCTTCGGGCCATGATGGCGTATCGTGAGGAGAACAGCGCCATGTCAGATCAGAACCCGGTTTTCATTCCCGGCCCGACCAACATCCCCGACCGGCTGCGCCGCGCCATGCAGGTGCAGACGATGGACCATCGCTCGCCCGCCTTTGCCGGGGCGCTGGCGCCGGTGCGCGAGGGCTGCAAGCGGGTGTTCGGCACGCAGGATGGAGAGATCGTGATCTTTCCCGCCTCGGGCACCGGCGGCTGGGAAGCCGCGATCACCAACACGCTGAGCCCCGGCGACACGGTGCTGGTGGCGCGCTACGGCATGTTCAGCCATCGCTGGATCGATATGTGTCAGCGCCACGGGCTGGACGTGCGGATCATCGAGTGCCCGTGGGGCAGCGGCGCGCCCGCCGACCGCTTTGCCGAGGCGCTGAGCGCGGACGAAGGCCACGAGATCAAGGCCGTGCTGGTCACCCATAACGAGACCGCGACCGGCGTCAAATCCGATATCGCGGCGGTGCGCGCGGCGATGGACGGCGCGGGGCATCCGGCGCTGTTGATGGTGGATTGCGTGAGCTCATTGGCCTCGATGCCGTTCGAGATGGATGGCTGGGGCGTGGATCTGGCCGTGTCGGGCTCGCAAAAGGGGTTCATGCTGATGACCGGCATGGCCATCGTGGCGGTGAGCCCCAAGGCGCTGAAGGCCGTGGAGCGCGCGACGCTGCCGCGCACCTTCTTTGATTTCCGCGACATGCTGGGAGCTTATGCCAATGGCGGTTTTCCCTACACGCCGCCGTTGCAGTTGATCTTTGGCATGGATGAAAGCCTGAAGATGCTGTTCGAGGAGGGGCTGGAGAATGTCCATGCCCGCCACACCCGGCTGGCCGAGGGGGTGCGGCGCGCGGTGGCGGCCTGGGGGCTGCGGCTCGTGGCGCAATCGCCCGATCTCTATTCGGATACGGTGAGCGCCATCTACGTGCCCGATGGATTTGACAGCAACGCGCTGGTGAACCACGCTTTTGCCACCTACGGGATGAGCTTTGGCGTGGGCCTGGGCGAGATGAACGGCCGCGCCTTTCGCATCGGCCACCTGGGCAGCCTGACGGATGCGATGGTGCTGTCGGGGCTGGCCACGATCGAGATGGCGATGGCCGATCTGGACTATCCGATCACGCTGGGCAGCGGGGTGGCGGCCGCGCAGGCGCATTACCGTGCGACCGCAGGCGCGCAACGCTCGCGGGCCGCTTGAAAAAGGAGACCGACATGCTGGACCACAAGGAGCGCACCGCCGCCGATCTGACGATCGACGACATGCACGCCGCGCGCGAGCGGATCGCGCCCTATATTCACCGCACGCCGGTGCTGACCTCGTCGTTCCTCAACGAGCTGACGGGGGCGGACCTCTACTTCAAGTGCGAGAATTTCCAGAAGGCGGGGGCGTTCAAGGTGCGCGGCGCGTCGAACGCGGTGTTTGGCCTCGACGACGCGCAGGCCGCGCGCGGGGTGGCGACGCATTCGAGCGGCAACCACGCGCTCAGCCTGAGCTATGCCGCCGGGCGGCGGGGCATCCCGTGCCATGTGGTGATGCCGCGCACCGCGCCGCAGGCCAAGAAGGACGCGGTGCGCGGCTACGGCGGCATCATCACCGAATGCGAGCCCTCGACCACGAGCCGCGAGGCGGTGTTTGCCGAGGTGCAGGCGGCGACCGGGGCGGAATTCGTGCATCCCTATAACGACCCGCGGGTGATCGCGGGGCAGGCGACGTGCTCGGCGGAACTGATCGAGCAGGTCGCGGGGCTGGATGCGGTGATCGCGCCCATCGGTGGCGGCGGCATGGTGTCGGGCTGCTGCCTGACGCTGTCGACCCTTGCGCCCGATGTGCAGATCTACGCCGCCGAGCCGGAGCAGGCGGACGATGCCTATCGCAGCTTCAAGGCCGGGCACATCATCGCCGATGATGCGCCGGATACCGTGGCCGACGGGCTGAAAGTGCCGCTGAAGGACAACACCTGGCATTTCGTGAGCCGCCACGTCACCGACATCCTGACCGCGAGCGAGGACGAAATCATCGACGCGATGAAGCTGACATGGGCGCGGATGAAGATCGTGATGGAGGCAAGCTGCGCGGTGCCGCTGGCGACGATCCTGAAGAACCGCGAGGTATTCGCGGGCCGTCGCGTGGGGGTCATCATCACCGGCGGCAATGTCGATCTCGACCGCCTGCCCTGGATCAAGTGAGCGGGGACCGGGCGCCGCCCGGACCACAAGCATAACCGGAGGATACCAATGAAAGACGCGATCAATCTCGACGATTTCGAAGTGGGCTTCGACATTCCGGCCCTGCCGGGCATGAGTGAGGCGGACATCCAGACGCCGTGCCTGGTGCTCGATCTGGACGCGCTGGAGCGCAACGTGCGCAAGATGGGCGATTGGGCAAAGGCGCATGGCGTGCGGCACCGGGTGCATGGCAAGATGCACAAATCGGTGGACGTGGCGAAGCTACAGGAAAGCCTCGGCGGTGCCTGCGGCGTCTGCTGTCAGAAGGTGAGCGAGGCGGAGGTGTTCGCCCGTGGCGGGATCAAGGACGTGCTGGTCTCCAACCAGGTGCGCGACGCGGCCAAGATCGACCGTCTGGCGCGGATGCCGAAACTGGGCGCGCGCACGATCTGCTGTGTGGACGATCTGGCCAACGTGGCCGATCTGTCGGCGGCGGCGCAGAAGCACGGCACCGAGATCGAGTGCCTGGTGGAAATCGACTGCGGCGCCGGGCGCTGCGGTGTGACCACGACACCCGAGGTGGTGGAAATCGCCCGCGCGATCGACGCCGCGCCGGGGCTGAAATTCGCCGGGTTGCAGGCCTATCAGGGCGCGATGCAGCACATGGACAAGTACGAGGACCGCAAGGCCAAGATCGACGTGGCCGTGGCGCAGGTGCGCGATGCCGTCGAGGGGCTGAAGGCCGAGGGGCTGGAGTGCGACATCGTCGGCGGCGGCGGCACCGGCAGCTATTATTTCGAGGGCAATTCGGGCGTCTATAACGAGCTTCAATGCGGCTCTTATGCCTTTATGGATGCCGATTATGGCCGCATCCTGGACAAGGACGGCAACCGCATCGACCAGGGCGAATGGGAGAACGCGCTGTTCATCCTGACCTCGGTGATGAGCCATGCCAAGGCGGACAAGGCGATTGTCGATGCGGGGCTCAAGGCGCAGTCGGTGGACAGCGGGTTGCCGGTGGTCTTTGGCCGCACGGACGTCGAATACGTCAAGTGCTCGGACGAGCATGGCGTGGTGGCGGACCCGCAGGGCGTGCTCAAGGTCAACGACAAGCTGCGGCTGGTGCCGGGCCATTGCGACCCGACCTGCAACGTCCATGACTGGTACGTGGGTGTGCGCGGCGGCAAGGTGGAAACCGTCTGGCCGGTCTCGGCCCGTGGCCGCGCGTATTGAGGGGCCGCATCATGGACAGCCAGATCGAGACCCAGGGCATCGTCGTCGTTGGCGAGGATATCTGCGAGCAGGTCATCAGCCGCGCCGATGCCTTTGCGGCGGTGGAGCAGGTGTTTGCCGCGATGGCGCGCGGGGACGCCTATAACTTTCCCGTGGTGCGCGAGGCGATCGGGCACGCGGATGCGCTCTATGGGTTCAAGAGCGGGTTTGACCGGGCCGGGTTGGTGCTTGGCCTCAAGGCCGGCGGCTACTGGCCGGGCAACGGCGCGCGGGGGCTGACCAACCATCAATCCACCGTGTGCCTGTTCGATCCCGATACCGGGCGGCTGTCGGCGCTGGTGGGGGGCAATTACCTCACCGCGCTGCGCACCGCGGCCTCTTCCTCGGTGTCGATCGCGCATCTGGCGCGCAAGGACGCGAAGGTGCTGGGCATGGTCGGTGCGGGGCATCAATCCACCTTTCAGTTGCGCGCGGCCGCAGAACAGCGCGATTTCGACAAGGTGGTGGCGTGGAACCCGCATCCCGAGATGCTGCCCCGCCTTCAGGCGGTGGCCGATGAGCTGGGCCTGGATTTCGAGGGGGTGAGCCCGGAGGAGCTGGGCGCGCAGGCGGATGTGATCATCACCATCACCAGCGCGTTTGAGCCGCTGCTGATGGCCGACTGGATCAGGCCCGGCACGCATATCGCCTGCATGGGCACCGACACCAAGGGCAAGCAGGAGGTGGACCCCGCGCTGCTGGCCCGTGCCCGCGTCTTTACCGACGAGGTGGCGCAATCGGTCAGCATCGGCGAGGCGCAGCACGCGGTGGCGCAGGGGCTGATCGGCGAGGGCGACATCACGCCGGTCGGCGCGGTCATCAACGGCGATCATGCCGGGCGCGATTCGCAGGATGCGATCACGCTGTTCGACGGCACCGGCGTCGGCTTGCAGGACCTGGCGGTGGCGTCGGTCGCCGCGAGGCTGGCGCGCGAGCGGGGGCTGGGAGAGGTCGTGCGGCTGGGCTGAAGCGGCTCAGCCGTCCTGCCCCGGTACCAGGCCGAGATCCTCGAGCCGGGGGCGATACTTGCGGCTCACGGGGACGCGGTCGCCATTGGCGAGGGTGACGTGGAGCTTGCCGCCCTCGGTCGTGTGGCCGGTGATCGCCGCGCGGGCCACCCAATGCGAGCGGTGGGTGCACAGGCCGTCGACCGGCTCCATCTCGTCGATGGCGTCCTTGAGGCGCAGACGCAGGGTGGTGGTGCCTCGGTCCGTGGCGACCTCGACGGTATGATCGCGACCCGTCAGGCGCAGTATGCTGGCCTCTTGCAGGGGATCGGGAAGGCGGCGCATCAGGCGCGGGCACGGCGGGCCGGGCGCGCGGTCGATCCCGGTCAACTGTCGCCGCAGAAAGAAGATCGGCGCGACGAAAAGCCCGGTGTTGATCCAGGTCGAGGTGATGGCGAGATCGGCCCGGGTGAGCACCGGATCGAGCCCCGAGCGCAACATATAGATGAGCGGCGCGAGCAGGGTGGTGATGACGAGCGATGCCTTGAGGTCGATCCAGAGCGGGTGCCAGCCCCGGCAGACGGTCAGGAAGGCCGCGTTCACGACCGCGCCGATGGCGAGGCCGGAGGTGACGATCGTGACCCAGTAGACCAGGCGCAGCCCGAATCCCATGGTCTGAAATGTCCCGAATGGCCCCGTCACCACCGCCACGAGGCAGCCGGTCAGCCAGATCGAGATCGTGATGCGGGATGTAAAGGCGGCGGCGACCTCGGACATGTGCCGCTGGAACTCGGACCAGATCAACTCGACACCTTTGTCAGTTCGTGCATAGCGTGTGTCTAGCAGGCGAAGTTCACGAGGCCAACCTTGCGTTGGGGGCGAATGGTCGCAAAGATGCGGTTCTGGACGGGGAAAGATCATGAAAAACGACGCCGCGCTCTCTGCGCAGGTGGTGACGCGCATCCACGAGAGCTTTGCCGCGCAGGCGATGATGGCGACGCTGGGCGCGCGGTTGGTGGATGTGGGTCCGGGGCGGGTGCGGATCGAGGCGCCGATCCTGCCGGGCAGCCGTCAGCAGCACGGGTTCGCCCATGCCGGGCTGAGCTTTGCCATCGGTGACAGCGCGGCGGGCTATGCCGCGCTGAGCGTGATGCCCGAAGGCTACGAGGTGCTGACCACGGAGATGAAGATTCACCTGCTCGCGCCGGCGAAGGGCGCGTTTCTGGTGGCCGAGGGGCGGGTGCTGCGCCCGGGGCGGCGGCTGGTGATCGTGGAGGCGGATATCCACGCGGTGGAGGACGGGCGCGAGGCGCATGTCGCGCGGCTGATGGGGACGATGATCCCGCTCGCGCCGTGAGAGGGGGATTGGCCCGGAGAGGGAGCGTGTCCGCCGCGCCCGGTGTCTTTGGTATGACGGGGCGGGCGGACGGCGCGTGAACGCCCTGATCAGGGATGGCGCTCAGCCACCGGCGCGCTGCGCCACGAGGTCGAACGATACCTCTACCTCGAAGCCAAGCTGCCCCGGGTTTTGCGCGCCCTCGCCGATCCCGAAATCGCGCCGGTCCACGGTCAGCCCCCCCGAGGCGCGGGCGGTGTCGCCCTCGATATCGAGGGTGAACGGCATCTCCACCGGCACGCTCTGGCCCTTGATGGTGAGCGTGCCGCGCGCGACGTGGCCGTCGCCCTGCGCGATGAGATCGGCGGCGAAGGTGGCGGTGGGGTGCGCGTCGGCGTTGAAGAAATCGCGGCCCATCGCCTGCTGGGTGGCCGGTCCGAGCGACAGCGACGGGATCGCCACCACGACCTCTACCGTGCCGTGGCGGCCCTCGGCATCGGCGGTCTCGGCATAGGCGATATCGGCGGTCCACTCGGCGAAGCTGCCGGTGACCTCCGACCCCATCTGCCGGATCGCGATTTCGAGGCTGCCCTCCTGTACCTGCCAGTCGCTTTCCACGGCGGCGAGCGCGGGGGCGGCGCCGCCGGGTTTCTCGAACCAGCCGAGCGCGCCCGCGCCGCCCACGCCGGCCCAGACCGCGAGCGCGGCGACCAGC
>JADQCC010000076.1 GCA_016278295.1 Roseovarius sp.
CCTGCCCGCCGCACCCGATCGCCTGGCCGGCACGCGCCACCGCTTCAACCTGCCGGTGGCCTTCACCCGCTGATCCCACGCAACCGTGACCCGCCGCACCGCATTTCCCCTACAGCCCGCGCCCGATCTGCGCTAAGACGTGATGCGCCGCGACGCAGCAAGGAGACCCACGATGGCCAAGGGGCAGAAACCCGTCAACCTCGCCCTGCAGGGGGGCGGCGCGCACGGGGCCTTCACCTGGGGCGTGCTCGATTTCCTGCTGGAGGACGGGCGGCTGCGGATCGCCGGGGTCTCGGGCACCTCGGCGGGCGCGATGAACGCGGTGGCGCTGGCCGACGGCTATACCCGCGCAGGCCCCGAGGGTGCGCGCGCCGCGCTCGACGAATTCTGGCGCTCGATGAGTGCGAGCGCCAGCCACACGCCGCTTCAACGCACGCCAATGGATCATGTGACCGGCAATTGGGGGCTGGAAAACAACCCGTTCTACCATTTCATGAACGCGCTCACCGGCGTGGCCTCGCCGTACCAGCTCAACCCGCTCAACATCAATCCGCTGCGCGACCTCGTCGAGGAAAGCGTCGATTTCGAGATGGTGCGCAAATGCACCGCCTTCGAGCTGTTCATCTCCGCCACCAATGTCGAGACGGGGCGGGTCAGGGTGTTCCCGCGCGAGCACCTGACCGCCGACATGGTCATGGCCTCGGCCTGCCTGCCGCATCTCTACCAGGCGGTGGAGATCGACGGCGTGCCCTATTGGGATGGCGGCTACATGGGCAACCCGGCGCTGTTTCCGCTCTATGGCAAGACCGGCACCGACGATATCATCGTCGTCCAGATCAACCCGGTCGAGCGCAAGGGCACCCCGCGCACCGCTCAGGAAATCCAGAACAGGATGAACGAGATCAGCTTCAACGCCAGCCTGCTCAAGGAGTTCCGTGCCATCGACTTCGTTGATCGCCTGATCCGGCAGGACAAGCTCTCGGTCGATCATTACCGCCCCGTCAAGGTCCACCTGATCGAGAACGAGGGCGCGCTAAAACCGATGGGGGCCTCGTCCAAGATGAACGTGGAATGGGCGTTCCTCACCCGCCTGCGCGATATCGGGCGCGAGACCGCCGCCGCATGGCTCGATAGCTGCTTCGACCGGATCGGCGAGGAAAGCACCGTCGATCTGCGCGCCATGTTCCAGGGCATCGGCGCAGAGCACCAGGGATAGAGGCGCGGGGCTGCCGCCGCACGCCGCCCTATCCCACGCGATATGGCAGCACCCCGCGCTCATCCGGCGTGACCTGCAACCGCCGCTCCAGCGGCGGGACCGAGCGCTGGTGGCACTCGGTACGCTCGCAGATGCGGCACGAAATCCCGATCGGCTCGAAAGCGCGGGCATTGGTCACGTCCAGATCATCGGCATAAACCAGATCGCCCGCGTGCTTGACCTCGCAGCCCAGCGCGATCGCAAACCGCCGCACCGGCGCGCCAAAGCTGCCCCCCGGTTTGCTGACATCGCGGGCAAGGCTGATATAGCGTACCCCGTCCGGCGTCTCGGCCAGCTGCCGCAGGAACCGCCCCGGCGTCTCGAAGGCGCGGTGCACGTTCCACAACGGACAGGCGCCGCCGAAACGGGCGAATTGCAGGCGCGTGGCGGAATGGCGCTTGGTGATCGTGCCCGCCTGATCGACCCGCACAAAGAAGAACGGGATGCCCTTGGCGCCCGGTCGTTGCAGGGTCGAGAGCCGGTGACAGACCTGCTCGATCGACGCACCGAAGCGCAGCGCCAGCACCTCCAGATCGTGGCGAACGGTCTGCGCCGTGCCCAGGAACGCGCCATACGGCATGAGCGCGGCCCCGGCGAAGTAATTGGCCAGCCCCATCTTGGCGATGGCACGCGCGGCCTCGGACTGGAAGCGCGCGAAATCCAGCGTCGCTTCCAGCAGGTTATCCTGCGTAAGGAGCGCCAGTTGCAGCAAGAGCTGAAAGCGCCGCGTCTCCGCCGGTGCGCGCGCCGACAGCGTCAGAATGCCGGCCTCGCGGTCTAAATGGCGCAGCGTGGTGCTATCCGCCTCGGTCACGCCGATCCCCATGTCCCGCAGCCGCGCGCGCGCCAGCGCCTCGATCCCGCCCGGCCCCGCGCCCTCGGCCAGCCGCTCGGCGGCGTGGTCCACCGCATCAATGTAATTGTCGCAATAGTGAAAGAAATCGCGCACCTCGTCCCACGGGCTTGCCGGGCTGCGCGCATCCTCGCGCCCCAGCGCCTCGTCGAGGCTCGCCAGCCGCTCGTGGGTCTGCCGATAGGCGCGGTGCAACTCCAGGAATGCCCGCGCCAGCGCCGGCGCATTAGAGGCGGTCAGCCGCAGATCGGCCAGCGGCGGCGGCTCTGTGCCAAAAACCGGGTCGGCCAGCGCCTCGCGCATGTCCGAGACCAGCCGCTCGGCATCGCCGGTGCTCAGCTCTGTGACGTCAAAGCCGAACTCCTGCGCCAACGCCAGAACCACCGTCGTCGAGAGCGGGCGGTTGTTGTTCTCCATCTGGTTGAGATATGGCAGCGAGACCCCCAGTTTCGCGGCAAAATCCTTCTGCGTGAGCCCCAGCCGCTGACGCGTTTCGCGCAGCTTGACCCCGGCATAGAGTTTGCGCGTCGCCATCGTCTCGGCCCTTCCTTCGCAGATTTGCTCATCTTGCAGAGTAAGTTTGCAAACCAATTAGAGCAAGCGCCTTGGCCGACCTGCGCGTGCATGACCGGCGCGGCGGTGGATAACCGGACGGTATCTTGGCTTCTCGTTAGTAAAGCGCAATAATTTCTTTACGAAACGGGCTTCGAGGTTGAGAATTTGAAACTCAAACGCCGATTTTTGGCCCGGGACATGCCAGCGGCTCGGGCGATTTGCGCACCTCGTAAAGCTCGGCCATCGGTGTCTCGCCCTCAAACTGCGCCACCAACCTCCCGGTTCGGCGCTCGAAGCTCCAGCATTGCGGCTCGGATCGGCTCTCGTAGACGAAGCAGATGAGCGGACCTTGCGCGTACCAGTACCCCTCCTGACAGTCGCCATCGAGAAAGGACCACCGCACCCGGCGGCCCGGCAGGTACTCCTCGGCACCATAGGGCTCCTCGCCCTCGGTCCCGTAATAGAAGGTCTGCCCGCGCGTGTAGACATCGAATTCCTCTGCGCTCATCCCGGCCAGAGAAGGGCCGGCCAGCATGGAGGCAAGGACAAGGGAAACCAGGCGCATGGCCTCAGTTTGCCAGATCGCCCGCCGACACGCCACCGGTTTCGCGCCCCGCGCCCTTCTCCCAGCGCGTCACCAGAACCACAGTGGCAAGGGTGCGGCGCGCGTCAACAGAAACATGGGGCCAGTCCCGGCTTGCGATTTGCCTTTGACGTGCGCAGATTACCCTGAAAGCGATGGCACGCACAGGGCGCAGCCCGTCAAAACCTGCGGCATTACTCGGCAAGGCAACGCATCCGGCGCCGCAAATGTCGCTTTTGGTCCCGCCATGACGCGACCGGAGGGATATGGCTTCGTCAGCGACGCAGGAGGACAGCGCAATGGCACTCGACGAACGCAAGGGCGTCTGGAAATCCGGCAAGGGCAAGGGCCGGCGCACGCCCAAGGGCCGCCAGCTCGAGGATCAGGCATGGGAGGAGGTGCGCGCGCTTCTCGGCGACGCCCCCCGGCGGCGCGACCTGCTGATCGAATACCTGCACCTGATCCAGGATGAATACGGCCACCTGTCGACGGCGCATCTGCGCGCGCTGGCCGAGGAAATGCGCATCGCACAGGCCGAGGTCTACGAGGTGGCGACGTTCTACGCGCATTTCGACGTGGTGAAGGAAGGCGAGACGCCGCCCCCTGCGCTCACCATCCGGGTGTGCGATTCGCTATCCTGCGAGCTCGCGGGGGCGCAACAGCTCAAGGCCGCGCTCGAGGACGGGCTCGACCCGGCGGAGGTGCGCGTTCTGCGCGCGCCCTGCATGGGCCGCTGCGATACCGCGCCGGTGCTGGAACTGGGCCACAACCATATCGACCGCGCCACGCCGGAAAAGGTGCTGGCCGCCGTCTCCTCTGGTGACACTCATCCGCATATCCCGCAATATCAAACATTTACGGACTATACCTCAAGCGACGGGTACACCACTTTGCGGGCCCTGCGCGCAGGCGGTGATTTCGAGACCGTGCAGCAGACGCTGCTCGATGCCGGGCTGCGGGGGCTTGGCGGCGCGGGCTTTCCCTCGGGGCGGAAATGGGGCTTCGTCCGCGCCGAGACGGGGCCGCGCTACGTCGCCGTCAACGGCGACGAGGGCGAGCCCGGCACGTTCAAGGATCGCTTTTACCTAGAGCGGGAACCCCATGTTTTCCTTGAAGGAATGCTGATCGCGGCCTGGGCGGTCGAGGCCGAGCGCTGCTTTATCTACATGCGCGACGAGTACCCCGCTGTTCTGGAGATTTTGCGCCGTGAAATCAGGACGTTGGAGGACGAAGCTCTCATTGGGCCGGGCTATGTCGAGCTGCGTCGCGGTGCGGGCGCTTATATCTGCGGCGAGGAATCGGCGATGATCGAATCGATCGAGGGCAAGCGCGGGTTGCCACGCCATCGCCCGCCTTTCGTCGCGCAGGTGGGCGTCTACAACCGCCCCACGCTCGTCAACAACGTGGAAACGCTCTACTGGGTCACGCGCGTTCTGCGCGAAGGCGGTGAGATCCTGTCCGGCGTCGAAAAGAACGGCCGCAAGGGCTTGCGCTCCTACTCGGTCTCGGGGCGGGTAAAGAACCCCGGCGTGCACCTTCTGCCCGCGGGATCGACGATCACCGACATCATCGACGCGGCGGGCGGGATGCTCGACGGTCACACCTTCAAGGCCTACCAGCCGGGCGGCCCCTCCTCGGGGCTCCTGCCCGCCTCGATGAACGACATCCCGCTCGATTTCGACACGTTGCAGCCGCATGGCACTTTCATCGGCTCGGCGGCCGTGGTGGTGCTGTCGGATCACGATCGTGCGCGCGACGCCGCGCTCAACATGCTGCGCTTCTTCGAGGATGAAAGCTGCGGGCAATGCACGCCCTGCCGGGTGGGCTGCGAGAAGGCGGTCAAGCTCATGCAGGCCGACCGCTGGGATCAGCCCTTGCTGGAAGAGCTGTGCGGCGCGATGGCCGACGCCTCGATCTGCGGGCTGGGACAGGCGGCCCCGAACCCGATCCGCCTCGCCATGCGGCATTTTCCCGAGGAAATCTGAGGGCCGCACGGGCTTCCATATGCCGCCGATCCGAAGTAGGGATCGGGTGATCGGCGGCATGGAGGGCGCATGGCGTTTTTTTCGAAGCTCAAGGAACGGTTGTTCAAATCTTCGTCCAGGCTCGACGAGGGGCTGGACGCGATCGTGCAGGACGGCGGCGCGCAAGACCCGCCCGAGCCCGGCCCGGAGCCCCGCCCCGAGCCGCCCACCATCCCGCCACGGCCCGATGAAACCCCACCGCCACCACCGGTCGAGTACCCGGTCGAGCGCCCCGACGAGGTGCCGCCGCCACCCTCCGAGGCCACGGCCACCCCCGCGCCTCTGGAGATCCCCGACGAGCTGCCCGCGGCGGCCCCGCGCGCGGGCTTTCTTGGTCGGCTCCTGGGGCGCACGGAGGCGCGCAGCACGCCGCGCCGGGTGCTGGACGACGACATGCTCGAGAGCCTCGAAGACCTGCTCATCACCGCCGACATGGGCGTCGACACCGCCACCCGCGTCACCGCCAACATGGCCGAGGGACGGATGGGCCAGCGGCTGTCCTCGCACGAGATCAAGAGCATCCTCGCGCAGGAGATCGCCCGCATCATGGCGCCGGTGGCACGCCCCATGCCGCTTTATGCCAAGCGCCCGCAGGTGGTGCTGGTGGTGGGCGTCAATGGCTCGGGCAAGACCACCACGATCGGCAAGCTCGCCAGCCAGTTCAAGGCGGCGGGCAAATCCGTGGTGATCGCGGCGGGCGATACGTTCCGCGCCGCCGCCGTCGAACAGTTGCAGGTCTGGGGCGACCGTGCGGGCGTGCCGGTGATGACCGCGCCCGAAGGATCCGACCCCGCGAGCCTCGCGTTCGATGCCATGACAAAGGCCGAGGCCG
Organism: Roseovarius sp.; assembly: GCA_016278295.1. Lineage (GTDB taxonomy): Bacteria > Pseudomonadota > Alphaproteobacteria > Rhodobacterales > Rhodobacteraceae > Roseovarius. The sequence goes on from JADQCC010000076.1 coordinate 6,103, forward strand.
ATGGCGCGGACCTGTTGATGATCGACACGGCGGGGCGGTTGCAGAACCGCGCCGACCTGATGGAGGAGCTGGCCAAGATCGTCCGCGTGATCCGCAAGAAAGACCCGGACGCACCGCACAACACGCTCCTGGTGCTCGATGCCACGACGGGGCAGAACGCCCTGAGCCAGGTGGAGATTTTCCTCAAACTCGTCGATGTCTCGGGGCTGGTGATGACCAAGCTCGACGGCACCGCGCGCGGCGGCGTGCTGGTGGCGCTGGCCGACCGCTTTGGCCTGCCCATCCACGCGATCGGCGTGGGCGAGCAGATCGACGACCTGGCCCCGTTCGACCCCGAGGAATTCGCCGCCGCGCTCACCGGTCTCGACAGCGAATGAACCGCTTGCAGGTTTCTTCCTGGCGGAAATACCCCCGGGGGTTTGGGGGGCGGGCCCCCCAGGTGACGGCGGGGTTTGGGGGGC
>JADQCC010000266.1 GCA_016278295.1 Roseovarius sp.
GGGCTTGTCGCGGCCAGGCCGTCGGGGATGAGGCGCGGTCGCGCCTTACCCCCAAGGATCCAGCTCCAGCTTCACCATGTCGTCGTCGCCGTCGAACTCGGCGGCGGGACAAGCGGCGTGGGTGCCGTCCCCGGCCTGGAACACGACGATCTCGACCATCAGCGTGGCGGCGAGGCTGGCGGCGAAGGCGGTGGCATCTGCATAGGACATGGGTTCCGGCTCCTGTCTTTGGAGGCGGGGGACCATCCCCCGCGCGACAGGCGCCCGAAGTGTCTGACCGGATCTGCAATCACCCTCGGGCGTTCGGACTTTTTCCGAATCCCCGAGGGCGGCACGCTCGCGTAAGCCGACCCTTTACGGGTTGATTGTCAAAGAGACGGATCGGACCAAGGTTTGCGAATGGAAGCGGGGGTGGTGCTTTGCATCTGACAGGATGCCGGATACCCGCCCGCAGATGCTCTGCCGCGCCAGCCTTGCCGCCATGCGGGCATCAGGATCGTGTTCCCATCAGGCTGGAAATGGCCGTCGCTTGCCCATGTGCAGGGATGGCCGGGTTTTGTGGTGAAGCTGGAGGTGGACCTGTGGGGTGAACAGCTATCATCCTCACGGCCCGACACCCCGCGATCGGGTCTTCAGGTCCAAAGCCCATCGGCGATCTCACGCGCGATCATAACGCGGGCCTTCATCATCAGATCGTCGCCTGATGTGTCGATATGACCGAAGAAACGGGCACGAGCGCCATGAGCCGTCCAGTCGGCGTAGCGGCAATATTCACGCGCACTACGCCGAAAGACCCGCATGTCTTCGGCCCAATGGGGCTTTGGCTCCACGACCACGGTGATGCCGTCGCGGGTTTCCTCCCACGGCAAGCTGCGCTCCGATGGGGAATGTTCGCGATCCTCAAGAAAGATTTGATCGATGTCGATCATGGCCGGCATGGCGGCTCTCCAAAGAAAAAGCCCGATCACGAGGACCGGGCGAGTTACAGAGACGGAGCGGTTGGAACGGGGCGAACGAAGCCGCCCCGCATGAGTGCTATTCAGCAGCGACCATATGCTGTTCTTCCTCGTCGTCAGCCAGGTCGTCCTCGCCATCGCCGGAGAGGAAATCGGGCAGATCGTCGGCTTCCGCCGCAGCGCCCGATGCCGGATCGACTTCGATACCTTCGTCCACCATGCGCAGCGGCTCAGGCAGCCAGCCGGTCTCGGCCAGCAGGCGTTCAGCTTCCTTGGCCATATCGCCCTTCTTGAGGTGCCCGATCAGATCGGCAGCCCGGTCTCCGGCCCCTTCGCGCACGGCTTCAAGGATACGCGGCTTGGTCACGCGGCCGAGATAATTGCCAACCGTCGGCCGCCAGCCTACGGCCACCATGTCGAGGCCGGTCGAACGGGCCAGGCGGTCAGCCTGCGACAGGCGGATGTCCAGCCCGTGCTGGCTGACGCCCGTGCCGCTGTAAGGGTTGGGTTTTTCATAGAGCGCGTTGACACCGAAGCTGACGCAATGGGCGAGCAGGTCCATGCGCGAACCATCATCCAGATCGGTCAGCCAATCCCAGAGGGCGGCATCGTCTGCCGGGACATGATCGCCCCAGCGTTCGTGCCGTTCAGCGATAGCCTTGGCCGACGCGCTGTCGCGCAGATCCTCGGCCTGTGCGGGCAGATGAACCTCCCGGACCTGTGCTTCCAGGCAACCACGACTGGAATGCGGCATGAAGCAATCCATGACCAGCCGGTGGAGCAGTGCCGTCATGGCGACATGCGGATTCACCGCGACGGCATCACGCAATGCCAAGGTCCGATGCGCCGTCAGCTCACTGACCAGACGATCAGGCAGAGGCTTGATGGTCTCGGTCTCGTCGTCATCCTCCTGTTCGACCGGCTGACCGCCCAGCGTGATAACCGCACGCATGCGGCTCACCTCCGGTTCTGCCCGTTGTATTACCTCGCCGGTTTCCGGGTCAACAATCTCAGCCTCCGGTTCCGCAGGCGTTTCATCCTCCGCGCGAACATAGCCGCGCTCGACCAGCAATGCGCCATCGGCATCGATACTGACGAAGACACCAGCCATGCCGATTTGATCGGGGTCGAAGGTCATCGGACGGCGCTCGAAGGTTTCCAGCGCCTGTTCGATCTCACCGAAGCGGGCGTCGATCTCGTCAGGCAGCTCGTCCGCCTCGCCATATTCGACTTCAAGCCGGTCATACTCGTCGCGCAATGCTTCGCGGGTGGCGCGTTCCTCTTCGCTCAGATCGACCGTGGTGCCGACAATCTGGCGTAGGCCATGGTCGTGACCATAGGGGAAGGTGATGGCGACCTCGATCCATTTCCAGCCCTCGGCGGCGATGGCTTCGCCCTCGGCCTTCAGTTTTTCGCCCACCAACCGGTCGAGCAGCACCGGATCTTGCAGCCAGCCACCATCGTCCTGCTGAAAGAGATCACGCAGCACGCAGCCGCCAGCCTCTTCATAGGCATCGATACCAACGAACACCGCCCGTTTGTCGGCGGCGCGGACTGTGGTTTCGGTCAGCAAGCGCCGGATGTGGTAAGGTTCCTTCTGCCAGCCATCCTTGATCGCTTCCCAGACCTGCTCCTGACGGGTATGGTCAGAACTGACGCTGAAGGCCATGAGCTGTTCCAGCGTCATGCCGTCCTCGGCATAGACGTCGAGCAAGGCCGGTGCGACCGAAACCAGACGCAGGCGCTGCTTCACCACCTTGGCATCCACAAAGAAGGCGGCGGCGATGGCTTCCTCGGTCATGCCCTTTTCGCGCATGGCCTGGAAAGCGCGGAACTGATCGAGCGGATGCAGCGGAGCGCGCTCGATATTCTCGGCGAGCGATACCTCGTCGATCAGCACATCGGCGCTGGCCTCCGACACCACGCACGGGACCGGCGCACTTTTGGCGAGGCGCTTCTGCTTGACCAGCAGTTCCAGCGCCCGGAACCGGCGACCGCCGGCGGGCACCTCGAACATGCCGGTTTCCTTGCCCCCGGCATCCACCACCGGACGGACATGCAGGGACTGGATCAGGCCGCGGCGGGCGATGGACTCGGCCAGTTCCTCGACCGAGATGCCGGCCTTGACGCGCCGGACGTTGGACTGGCTGAGCACCAGCTTGTTGAAGGGAATGTCGCGCGAGGACGACAGGGTGATCTTCTGAACGGCAGTGGCCATGTCAGTGACTCCATGACGGACGCCGGTGAGCCTCTCTCTCCGGCTATCAGCCCGTCACGAAGCGAAGCGCCGCCCTCTTCCTCTGAAGAGAGCGACGCCAGCCGCAGAACCTGAAACCCGGAAATCAGGCACTCCGGTTTTCTGTATCGGCGGATGTGCGGGAAAAGCTCGCACCGACGCGGTAGAGCAGACGCTCGGCGGCGCGGATGCTGCCGGTCTCGCGTGCGGCCTCGGCCCAGACCGAGATCGGGAAATCGCCGGTGAACAGCAGATCGCGCTCGATCTCCATGCCGAAGGGCAGCCGAACTGACTGCATCTCGCTAAGGCTCCACGAACCCAGTTCGGGATAGCCGAGATCGGCCAGACCGAACATGATGTCGCCATCCTTATCCAGTTCCGTGGCGAGCCAGACGCCTTCACCGAGGGGGTTGAAGAACTTCACGACTGGGATGTGATCCTGATCGCGCTGGCGAACATTCGCCAACAGGCGGTCGTGCTGCGTGCCGGTCAGGAGAATCATGCCGCAGTCCTCCGGTCGGTTAAGCTCGCATCCGGCTCCCCGGTATCTTCAGCAGGCAGATGCGACAGCAGCCAGTCCGCCGCCTTGCTGGCCTGCGAGGCAGCGCGGACAATGGCACGGGAATCCTCGCGCATGACCTCCAGCCACGATCCGATGTAATCGGCATGGCGGACGGTCGGCACGATCCCGAGCGCGGCGCAACTGAAAGCTGCGGTCTGTTCGGCAATCATCTCCTCGAAAGCGTATTTCTTCGAGCCGAACGAGCCGGTCAGATCGCGGTTGAGACGGCTATGATGGCCGCTGGCGTGACCCAGCTCGTGCAGGGCCGTCCGGTGCCAGTTGATCGGCTCGAAATAGGCTTGCGGAGGCGGCACCTGCACATAGTCGAGGGACGGCATATAGAAGGCGCGATTGCCACCGATACGAAAGTCGATGCCGGTGGCCCGGATCAGCGCCTCGACCCGAGGTTCGATCAGGCCCGGGGGCGGTGACGGCGCGACTGCCGTGATGTCATCAGGCAGGCCATCGCATTGCGCGGCGTTAAAGACCGTGAACCGCTTCAGGAACGGTATGGCATGTGCATCCTCACCTGTCTCGCGGGCACGACGCTTTTCGTCCTCGGGGGTGAAACGGTCAGCATAAACGACGATGGTGCCGCGCTCGCCCTTCCTGACATTGCCGCCAAGCGAAAGCGCCTGGCGAAAAGTCAGCCACGCCTGACCGGGAAAGCCGTGCTGGATGACAGCCCCCCAGAGAATGAGAATATTGATGCCGGAATAGGACCGGCCGGTTGAAGCATTTCTCGGCAGGCCCAGCGGGGCGGTATCGGGTGACGCACCCCAGGGCTGGACCCAAGGCAGACGCCCTTGCTCCAGCTCGGCGATGATCTTGTTGGTGATGTCGTCGTAAAGGTTGCTGCGCGCGCCACCTTCCGCAGGCCTGCGATCGTGTCTGGCCATCGGTATGATCTCCGCGACGGGCGCCGGAAGCCTCTCTTCCAGCCCTCAACCCGTCACGGAAAATCCGTCCGCACTCTCACTCTGAAGGGGGCGTTGCGGGGATCTCCCCGCAGAAGGGGTAGGTAGAGACCAAGGCTCGGCCGCAGGGGAAGGCTTTCCCCCTATTCGGTATGTTCCCCTGCGCTTCCTTGAAAACTGTCAGAAACTCGCGTATATTTCCAACAGGAGAAAGACGATGACACGGCTGACCGAACAGATTCTGGCACATGCGACGGGACTTCCCGAAGGGATGCCCGTGTCCGCCAAGGGCCTGCTCCACCTCGGAAACCGGGCGGCCGTGGATCAGGCATTGTCGCGTCTGTCCGAGCGCGGGCAGCTCATCCGCGCCGGTCGTGGCGTCTATCTGCGCCCCATCGCCAGTCGGTTTGGCACGCGCGCACCTTCGGTCGAGCAGGCTGTCGAGGCCCTCGCGACCCAAAAAGGGGAGATCATCGTCTCAAACGGAGCCGCCGCGGCGAACGCGCTTGGCTTGACGACGCAGGTGCCCGTCCGCTCGGTCTATCTGACCTCCGGGCGCAGCCGAAAGATACACCTCGGCAAGCAGGTCGTCGAATTGCGGCACGCGCCGCGCTGGCAACTGGCCCTGGCCAACCGCCCCGCAGGCGAGGCCGTGCGGGCGCTGGCCTGGCTCGGCCCCGAAAAGGCGGAGGCCGCGCTCACGACCTTGAAGCGGAAGATGCCGCCTGGTGTGTTCGGCGAACTGGTCGCCGCCGCGCCGCAGCTTCCGACATGGCTCGCGCAGAGCGTCGGAAAGGCGGCCTATGGCTGACGTTTTCCTCCAGCTTTCGGCCGAGGATCGGCGTGACGCGTTGAGCGTCGTCGCCGACCGTTCGGGTCGTCCCACCCATCTTCTCGAAAAGGATGTGTGGGTGGTGTGGGCGCTGGCGACCCTCTACGCGGCACCGCTCGGCGAACATCTGGTGTTCAAGGGCGGGACGTCGCTGTCAAAAGCCTATCAGGTCATTCGCCGTTTTTCGGAGGATGTGGATCTGACCTACGACATTCGGGCGATTGCGCCCGATCTGGTCGGGGACAATGGCGAGGGTCTGCCGAAGACACGAAGCGAGGAAAAGCGCTGGTCCAGCGAGGTCCGCCGGCGTTTGCCGGCCTGGGTCGCAGAGACGGTGCAGCCGGTAATCGCGAAGGCCCTGGCCGCTGAAGGGCTGGCGGCGGCCGTCCGCGTCGAGGATGAGAAGCTCTTCATCGACTATGAGGCGACCGCAGCCGGGTCCGGCTATGTGGCTCCAAGCGTCATGCTGGAGTTCGGCGCGCGCTCGACGGGCGAACCGGCGAGCCTGCGCGATGTCTCCTGCGACGCCGCCGGCCTGATCGACGGGCTGGTATTCCCGACGGCGCGTCCGCGCGTCATGAACGCGGAGCGGACCTTCTGGGAGAAGGCGACCGCCATCCACGTCTTCTGCCTCCAGGAGCGGCTGCGCGGCGACCGCTTCGCGCGACATTGGCACGATGTTGTCCGACTGGACGAAGCCGGCTTCGCGGAAGCCGCTTTTGCCGATCGCGACCTGGCCAACGCTGTCGCCCGGCACAAGTCGATGTTCTTCGCAGAGAAGGCCGCCGACCGCACGCCGATCGACTATGCAGCGGCTGCCAGCGGCGGCTTGCAACTCGTGCCGGTCGGCGATGGCGCGAAGGCGTTGGAGGATGACTATACCCGCATGGTTGAGGATGGACTGCTCTTCGACGACGAGGAGCCGTTCGAAGCGCTCATGGCGCGGTGCGCTGATATAGCCGCGCGCGCGAACAGAGCAGCCAAGTAAGAAACTGGGAGGACCGGGGGTATATGCCGATTCCGACGAAGCCGCCCCTTCATTCCGAGATGATGCCGCCC
>JADQCC010000154.1 GCA_016278295.1 Roseovarius sp.
CGAGCCCGTGGATGACCCCGCGAGCCACCCCGGCGCCGTCACCTCGCCGATGGTCGGCACCGTCTATATGCAGGCCGAGCCCGGCGCCCCCTCCTTTGTCAGCGTGGGCCAGCAGGTGAGCGAGGGCGACACGCTGCTGATCATCGAGGCGATGAAAACCATGAACCACATCCCTGCGCCGCGTGCGGGCACTGTCCGGCGCATCCTGATCGAGGATGGTGCGGCGGTCGAATACGGCGCACCGCTGATGATTATCGAGTGAGGCGGGCATGTTCGACAAGATCCTTGTGGCCAACCGCGGCGAGATCGCGCTGCGCGTGATCCGCGCGGCGCGTGAAATGGGCATCCGCTCGGTCGCCGTCCATTCCACGGCGGATGCCGACGCGATGCATGTGCGCATGGCCGACGAGACCGTGTGCATCGGCCCGCCGTCCTCGTCAGAGAGCTACCTGTCGATCCCCGCGATCATCGCCGCCTGCGAGGTAACCGGCGCGCAGGCGGTCCATCCGGGCTATGGCTTTCTGTCGGAGAACGCCAATTTCGTGCAGATCGTCGAGGATCACGACCTGACCTTCATCGGCCCCTCGGCCGAGCATATCCGCATCATGGGCGACAAGATCACCGCCAAGGACACGATGAAGGCGCTTGGGGTTCCTTGTGTGCCCGGCTCTGAGGGGGGCATCGCCGATGTCGCGGCGGCCAAGGCGCTGTGCGCCGAGGTCGGCTATCCGGTGATCGTCAAGGCCACCGCGGGCGGTGGCGGGCGCGGCATGAAGGTGGCGCGCGACGAGGGCGAGCTGGAGCGCGCCTTTCTCACCGCGCGGTCCGAGGCCAAGGCCGCGTTTGGCAATGACGAGGTCTATATCGAGAAATACCTGACCACGCCGCGTCATATCGAGGTGCAGGTGTTTGGCGACGGCAAGGGTCGCGCCGTGCATCTGGGCGAGCGCGACTGCTCGCTCCAGCGGCGTCACCAGAAGGTGCTGGAAGAGGCGCCCGGCCCCTGCATCACCGACGAGGAGCGCGCGCGTATCGGCGCGATCTGTGCCGATGCCTGCGCCAACATCAATTATCGCGGCGCGGGCACGATCGAGTTTCTCTACGAGAACGGCGAGTTCTTTTTCATCGAGATGAACACGCGCTTGCAGGTCGAGCACCCGGTGACCGAGGCGATCTTTGGCGTGGATCTCGTGCGCGAGCAGATCCGCGTGGCCGAGGGGCTGCCGATGTCCTTCACGCAGGAGGAGCTGGCGATCAACGGCCACGCCATCGAGGTGCGCATTAATGCCGAGAAGCTGCCGGATTTCGCGCCGCGCCCGGGCACGATCACGCAGTTTCACGCGCCTGGCGGGCTTGGCGTGCGGATGGATTCGGCGCTCTATGACGGCTATCGCATCCCGCCCTATTACGACAGCCTGATCGCCAAGCTGATCGTTCACGGGGCCGACCGCGACACCGCGCTGCGCCGTCTTGCCCGCGCGCTGGGCGAGCTGATCGTGGACGGGGTGGACACCACGGTGCCGCTGTTTCACGCGCTGTTGCAGGAGGAAGACATCCGCAGCGGCAACTACAATATCCACTGGCTCGAACACTGGCTTGAAACCAACCTGCGGGAGTGATGCCCGCCTTCCTGCCCCCCGCGCTGCTCTTGCGCGCCTATGCCGCCGGCATTTTCCCGATGGCCGGGCATCGCGACGACGCCGAGGTGTTCTGGGTCGATCCGCCGCGCCGCGGCGTGCTGCCGCTGGACGGGTTTCACCTGTCGCGCAGTCTGGCCCGCCGGATGCGGCGGGGGGGATATACCGTCACGCTCGATGCCGATTTCGCGGGCGTGGTGGATGCCTGCGCCGACCGGGACGATACCTGGATCAGCGCACCCATCCGCGAGGCCTATCTGGAGCTGCACGCGCGCGGCGATGCGCATTCGCTGGAGGTGTGGGAAGAGGGCGCGCTGGCGGGCGGGGTCTATGGCGTCACGCTCGGGCGCGCGTTCTTTGGCGAGAGCATGTTCTCGCACCGCACCGACGGCTCGAAACGGGCGCTGGCGCATCTGGTCGATCACCTGCGGCGCTGCGGCTTTGTCCTCTTTGACACGCAGTTCATCACGCCGCACCTGGCGCGGCTGGGGGCTGTCGAGATCGGTCGCGCCGTGTATCGCGCACAGCTCGCCGAGGCGCTGGAGGCCGAGGCGGATATAACGGCGCTACCGCTGGAGAGCGACCCGGCTCAGGTGGTGCAGCGCATCACCCAGACATCGTAGCGCGGATGCTCCAGCGCGTTGAGCGCGGGCGAGGAGGCCAGCATCCAGCCGTTAAACCACAGCTTGCCGCCGTTCGTCTCGCGGATGGTGACATGGGCATAGGCGTCGCCCGCCGGATTGCCCTCGGGGTAGCGGCACTCGGTCAGCTCTACCGTGAGCGAGCCGAGCTCGGCGGCCTCGCCATTGGCGAGGTCGAGGTCGCGCAGCTCCGTGGTGATCTTGTCGAGCCCGCGCAGCACCGCGCCGCGCCCCGGGGCCGCGTCCTCTTGTGCGCCCGCGCCCTGCGCGCAGGCGATCAGCAGACAGGCCGCCACGGCACGGATCATTGCGCGGCCCCGTCCTCTTTGCCCGAGACGAATTTCATCAAGAGCGAGACGAGGCTGACCGATCCTTGGGTGAATTCGATCTCGTCGCCCGGCGCGAAATAGAACGGCGAGCCGCCGGGCAGGATCTCGACATAATTGCCGCCAAGGAGCCCCTCGGACGAGATCGCCACGGCGCTGTCATCGGGCACGTCGATGCCTTCGCTTACGGTAAAGACCGCCTTGGCGCGATAGGTGCCGGGATCGAGGCGCAATTCGGTCACGCGGCCGACCTTGACGCCCGCGAGGCGCACATCGGTGCCGGTGCTGACGCCGTCGGCGCTACGGAAACTGGCGTTGAGGGTATATTCCTCGCCCGCCGTGGTGAAGCCGGTGGTCTTGCCGGCATAGGCGACGAAGCCCAGCGCCACGGCCAGCACCAGCCCACCCACGAGGATCTCGGTCTTGTTCTCGGACATGGTCTTGCCCCTATTCCGGCGTCCACGCCTCGTAGTCGCGCCGCTCGACCGGTTCGGGGCGGCGAATCGACCCGGCGGGCGCATAGGCCAGCGGTGTCCCGGTCAGGTTTTCCTGGTGGGGTTTTTCCCACGCCTTGTGGGGCAGCGGCGTGTCGCTCGGCGGCTCGGCATAGGTATAGTGCAGCCAGCCGTGCCAGTCGGGGCTTACCCGGCTGGCCTCGGCCTCGCCGTTGAAGATCACCCAGCGCTTCTTGCTGTCGCGGGAGCGGTAGAAGATGTTGCCCTCCGCGTCCTCGCCCACCTTCACGCCGTTGCGCCAGGTGTAGAACTGGGTGTTGAGCGTCTGCCCGTTCCACCACGTCACGGCGCGCAACAGCGTGTTCAGAATACCCATCAGACCCTCCGGCTCATTCTTCGTCCGATATGGCGGATTTGGCGGCAAAGGTCCAGTGCCGCGTGGCGGCGCGCCCGTGTCCGGGCGCGCCGGAATATCCGGCTCAGCAGGGTACGGTGCGGTAGGTGCCGTCGCCGTTCGCATAGGCGCAGCGGTTGGTGCGGGTGTTGCGGGCGATGAGCGTGCCCGCCGCCGCGCCTGCCAGCGTCGTGAGTACCGTCCATCCGGCATTGGCGTCGAACACCGCGGCCCCGAGCAGGCCCGCGCCCGCGCCCAGGGCCGCGCCGGTGACTTCGCGTCTGTCGGTGGTGTCGATGCAGCCCGCGAGTACAAGGCTCGCAAGTGCGCCGATGATCGTGTTGCGTGTCATGTCATGCTCCTTTCCTGCCTGTGGTGGCCTGAGAATTTACCCAGCATAACGCAGGATCGTCCCGCGAAAAAAGCCGCGTCGGCAAGGATTGGCCGGTCAGGGGATTGGCCCGCGAGGCTCACGGCGCCTGATCGTCCTCGGGCACCTGCGGTGGCGGGTGGCCCGGGGTAAAGGTGCTCTCGGCGATCGCCGGCGGTGCGTTGCCGCGCCGCACAGCGCGCGTCTCGCGCCAGCCGACATAGAGCCCCGAGGCAACGATGAGCGTCATGCCCGCGAGCGTGGCGGGGGGCGGGATCTCGGCCCAGACCACGTAGGCGAGCAGCGCGGCGAAGGGCAGGTAGGTATAGTCGAAGGGCGCGACGAGGCTCGCGTTGGCGACCTGATAGGCGCGCGAGGCCAGCATGTAGGCCACCATCCCCAACAGCCCCAGCGCACCGAGTTGGGGCAGGTCGGCCAGCGCGCCCTCGGGCAGGCCCCAGCGCAGGTGTTGCGTGGCGGCGGTCTCGGGTACGAGCTGCGCCACGGCCCAGCCCGCCGGCACGATCAGCACCCCCGAAAAGGCCAGCGTGTATAGCCCGACGGTGAGCGTGCTCTCGCGTTCGCCGATGCGGCGGGCGAGGATTTGCGAGCCGGCATAGGTGAGCGCGCAGAGCAGCGGCAGCACCGCCACCAGGTCGAGCCCGCCGCCGGGCCGCATCGCGATCACCACGCCCGCGAATCCCACCGCCAGCGCCGCCGCGCGGTGCGCGCCGATGTGTTCGCCCAGGAACAGCGCCGCCATCAGCGCGGTAAAGAGCGGTGCCGCGAAGAAGATCGTGCTGACCGCCGCCAGCCCCATGAACGGGAACGCCGCGTAGAACATCGAGAAGCCGGTGGCGAACAGCGCCGCGCGCGCCAGGTGCAGCGGCCAGAGCGCCGAGCGCAAGCTGTGCGATCCCCCGAGCCAGACGATGAGCGGCACCAGCACCATCACCGCCACCACCGAGCGCGCGAACAGAAGCGGCCAGACCGGGTAGCTTGCCAGCAGCGATTTCATCGCCGCGTCCTGCACCACGAAGAGCAGCATCGCCGCCTCGATGCACAGGATGCCCTGCACGGCGCGCGACGGGGCCGGGACGGGGTGCGTGCTCATCATCGCCATTGGCGGTCTCCAGTTCAGGGCGTATCGCAGCCGCGCAGCACGCTCTCACTCATTGATTTCGCATGTTCGAGACGCTCAAAACCGGGTCCCACCTTTGAGCAACATGCATTGTTGGGCACGGGCATACCGGGGACGGCCCGGCCCCTCGGGTGCGGGGGCGCGGCGCGTGCGGTCGGGATGCGTCGAGGGCCGGTGAAATAACCGGTCGGGGCAGGGTCTCATGCCCGAATGCGACTGTCTTGCCTGTTTGCGACGCGGGTGGCGCCCGCGGCCGCGCCGGGCCGCGTCAGACCCTGGTCGGGTGAAAGCGGCCGGCGGGCGAGAGGGTGAATATCTCGGCGCCCTGCGCGGTGACACCGATGGAATGCTCGAACTGCGCCGAGAGCGACTTGTCGCGCGTCACCGCCGTCCATTCGTCGTCGAGCACGACGCTTTCGGGGCGACCGAGATTGACCATCGGTTCGATGGTGAAGAACATCCCCTCCTCGAGCCGCGGCCCGCTGCCCGCGCGGCCGTAATGCAGCACGTTGGGCGGCGCGTGGAACACCCGGCCAAGCCCGTGACCGCAGAAATCGCGCACCACCGACATGCGGTGTGCCTCGACATGGCTCTGGATGGCGTGACCGATATCGCCGAACGTGGCGCCGGGGCGCACCGTCTCGATCCCCTTCATCAGCGCGTCATGGGTGACCTCGATCAGCCGCTCGGCCTTGCGCGAGGGCTTGCCCGCCACGTACATCCGGCTGGTGTCGCCGAACCAGCCATCGACGATCACGGTGACGTCGATGTTGAGGATGTCGCCGTCGCGCAGCGCGTCGTCGGCGCGCCGTTTCTCGTGGTCGCGGGAAATGGTCTCGCTGCCGCTCTTGGGGATCGGCGCGCCGGGGATGCCGTGGCAGACCACATGGTTGACGCTGATGCAGCTTGCGTGGCGGTAGCCCTTGTAGCCGATGGTGGCGGATTTCGCACCGGCGGCCTCGATCCGTCGCTCGATGAGCGCGTCGATGGCCGCTGTGGTCTGGCCCACGAAAATGTGTTCGGATATCTCGTCGAGGATTTGCGCGGCCAGCCGTCCGGCTGCGTGCATGCCTGCGAAATCCGCCGCATCGTGGATGCGGATGCCATCGCGCGTGGTGCGCCCCCGATGCGTCTGGTTCACGTCATGCCCCGTCGATTTCTCCGTACTTGCCCCCAATTAGGCCGTTTTCGCCGCGAGGACCAGAGGCCAGCGGCAGCGCCGGGCCGATTGTGATGCGTTCGGGCGTGATCTCGGCACGGTGCGCCATCACCTCGACACCCGCCGCGCGGCCCGCGTCAAGCGCCGCGGCATAGGCCGGGTCGATATCGGCGGCGGTGGCGAGCGTGGTCGCGTCGCTGCGCTGCACGAGGTAGAACAGCACCGCGCGCCGCCCCTCGCGCGCGCAGGCGGCCAGATCGCGCAGGTGGCGCGCGCCGCGCACGGTCACGCTGTCGGGAAACTCGGCACGGCCCGGTGCGCGCGCGAGCGTCACCGATTTCACCTCGACCACCGCCTCGGGCAGGCCCGGCCCGCGCAGGATGAAATCGGCGCGG
>JADQCC010000182.1 GCA_016278295.1 Roseovarius sp.
GCGCCGGACGCGATGGCGCGCCGCCGAGACCCTCACCCTCTATGGTCCCGACGATATCCGCCTGCGCCGCGGCCAGATCGACGAGGGGCTCGCCCCGCCCGAGCGGCGCGGGGCGGATCACGGGCGGCTCAATGCGCTCCTGGGTCTTGCCGAAGCGCTGGAATGCCGCCGGGTGGCGCTGTTGCGCTATTTCGGCGAGCAGGCCGCGCCCTGCGGCCATTGCGACCTGTGCGAGACACCGCCCGAGACATTCGACGGCACCGAGGCGGTGCAAAAGGCGCTCTCGGCCATCCTGCGCACCGGGGAACGCTTTGGCGCGGGTCACCTCATCGACGTCCTGACGGGCAATCCGACCGACAAGGTGCGCGCGCGCGGGCATGACAGCCTGCCGACATTCGGCGTGGGCCGCGAAATTGACCGGCGCGGCTGGCAAGGGGTGTTTCGCCAGATGATGGGGCACGATCTGGTGCGCCCCGATCCCGAACGGCACGGCGCGCTGGTGATGACCGAGGTCGCCCGCCCGATCCTGCGGGCCGAGACCCCGATCCGCCTGCGCCGCGAGGTGGCGGAGCGCACGCCGCGCCCGGCGGTCAAGGCGCTGGTGTCGGACGAGGACGCGCCGCTGCTGTCGGCGCTCAAGGCGAAACGCCGCGCGCTGGCCGAGGCGGCGGGCGTGCCCGCCTACATCGTGTTCAACGATCGCACGCTGATCGAGATGGCCGAGACCCGGCCCGCCGATCTCGACGCGATGGCCCGGATCGGGGGCGTGGGCGCGACCAAGCTGGAGCGGTACGGCGCGGCATTTCTCGAGGTCATCAACGGCGCGGCGGAGGAGGTGCATCCCATTCGGCGCAAGCTCGCGGGGCGCGCGGCAGGCGAGGTTTATGACCGCCTGATCGAGGTGCAGCGCGATCTGGCGCGGGGGGACTGTGGCACGCTTCGCCCCTTGTCCTGCACCCATTCGACCTTGCGTCAGATCGCCGAGCGACAACCCGCCACGCTCGAGGCGCTGGAGCGGTTGCCGGGCATGGGGCCACAAAAGGCCGAGCGTTTCGGCCCGGCTTTTCTGGACGTTCTGCGGATGGCGGGCTAACTCAGCCCGAATGCTGTCGCAGAGGGATGTCGCGCATGCTGGTTATCGTCTCCCCCGCCAAGAAGATGGACATGACCCCGGTGGAGGGGATCACCCCCACGCGTCCCGGATTTCGCGCCGAGGCGGACGAGCTGGCACAGGTGGCGCGCGGTCTCGACGTGGGTGATCTGAAAGAGCTGATGAAGATCAGCGACAATCTTGCGCGCCTCAACGCCGGCCGCTTTGCCGATTTCGGCACGATGGAGGAAAAGCCTGCCGCGCTCGCGTTTGCCGGTGACACTTATCAGGGACTGGAGGCCGGATCGCTGGACCCCGACGAGATGGCCTGGGCACAGGATCATTTCCGTATCCTGTCGGGGCTTTATGGTCTCTTGCGTCCGCTCGATGCCATCGAGCCCTACCGCCTGGAAATGGGCAGCCGTCTGGCGACCGATCGTGGCAAGACGCTTTATGACTACTGGGGCGACACGATCGCCCGGACGCTCAAGGCGCAGGCCGAGGCGATCGGCACCGACACGTTGGTCAACTGCGCGAGCCAGGAATATTTCGGCGCCGTGGATCAGGGGGCGCTCGGGCTGCGGGTGGTGGCGCCGGTGTTCATGGAAGAGCGCGGCGGCGCGCCAAAGGTCGTGAGCTTCTACGCCAAGCGCGCGCGCGGTGCGATGGCACGCTTCATCATCCAGAACCGGTTGCGTGACCCGGAGAGCCTCGCTGATTTCGATACCGGCGGCTACCGGCACGCGCCCACCTTGTCAGCGCCGGACCGGCCCGTGTTCCTGCGCGGTCAACCCGTTGCCTGAGCCGCCGCGCCCTCGGGCGGGCGCAGCGCCGGGTCTGCCGCCGCAGCGATACGCTCGATGATGGCCGCGCGCTTTAGCGGCTTGGTCAGGTAGTGATCGAGCCCGGCGGCGAGGATATCGGCATCGTCCCCCGACATTGCATGGGCGGTCATCGCCACGATCGGTACGTGGCCGCCCGTGTTGGCCTCGATCATGCGGATGGCGCGGGTGGCCTCCTTGCCGTCCATCTCGGGCATGGATATGTCCATGAACACGATATCGGGCACCACGCTCTGAAAAAGCGCCACCGCCTCGCGCCCGTTCTCGGCGAAGGTCAGGTCGATATCGAGCGCCTGCACCATCTTGGAAAAGACCAGGCGGTTGGTCTTGTTGTCCTCGGCGGCGAGCACCCGCATCGCGCGCGGTGTGACGGGGGGGCGGTCCTTGCCGCACCCGTCATCGGCTGATGCGGTGACAGGATCTGGCTGGACGAGCGCGGCCAGCGCGGTGACAAGGTCGCGCCGCGCAACCGGTTTCTGGAGCACCGCCTGAACGTCGCCATGCGCGGGATCCTGTGCGGCGCTGCCGGAGTTGGTGCTAAGCACGATGACATGCATGGCGTGTCCCCCTGCGCGCAGCGCGGTGGCAAGCTCGAACCCGTCCAGACCCGGCATGTGGTGATCGCAGATCACCAGATCGGGCGTGTCGGCGGCGACAAGATCGAGCGCGGCGCGCGCATCCGCGCAGGCGGTTACCTGCAGACCGAGTGCGCCAAGCTGGCGTTCAAGCAGGGCGCGGCAGGTATCGTGCGGCTCGACCACCAGCGCGCGCGTGAGCGCCGGGTCGGGGCGTGCATCCTCGGGCATACCTGCCTCGGCCACGGGCAGTGGCAGCGAGAACCCGAAGGTCGAGCCGCGCCCCTGTTCGGACTCGACCCATAGATCCCCGCCCATGAGCCGCACCAGCTTGCGCGAGATCGCGAGGCCGAGCCCGGTGCCCTCGAACTTGCGGCTCTGCGCGTCGTCTGCCTGATTGAATTCGCCGAATATGTGATCGAGCTTGTCGGGTGGGATGCCGATGCCGGTATCTTCGATGGCGATGCGGATATCGGCCTCAGCCCCCTCGCCGGCCTGCACGCCGGTCACGCGGATCATCACATGCCCGGCCTCCGTGAACTTGACCGCGTTGCCCACGAGATTGGTCAGGATCTGGCGGATGCGCCCCGGGTCACCGATGAACTGCGTCGGCAGGAACAGGTCGTAATCCACGAGAATGTCGATCCCGCGATCGCGGGCATGGGCCTGCATCAGCGTGACAAGCTCATGAATGCAACGCTCCAGGTCGAAGGGCTCGGGATGCAGAACGAGCCTGTCGGCCTCGATCTTGGAATAGTCCAGCACGTCGTTGATGATGACCAGAAGTGCCTCTGCCGAATGCTTGATGGTATTGACATAGAGCCGCTGCTCGTCGTCGAGCGTGCCCTCTGTCAGCAGGTCGGCCATGCCGATGACCCCGTTCATCGGTGTGCGGATTTCGTGGCTCATGTTGGCGAGAAAGGCGGACTTGGCGCGGTTCGCGGTCTCGGCGCGGCGGCGGGCGTTCTTGAGTTCCTTCTCGTAGCGGATCGTGGCGGTGATGTTCTGCACCAGGCTGACCATGTCGCCGCCCGCGCCGCGCCGGTCGGTGACGCGAATATAGTGCCCGTTCCACAGCCGGATCACCTCGGGTTCGGGGGCGGGGCCTTGCCAGCGGTCGAGCATGTGCTCGCGCCACTCACGTGGAGCTCTGTCGCCGATATTGACGATGCCCTCTTCGGTAATGATCTGAAGAATCTCGATATAACTGATCCCGGGCTTCACCGCCTCGACCCCGTCGAAGACCGCGAGCCAGGCGTCGTTGGCGGCGGTCATCCGGTTGTCGGCGTCAAAAAAGGCAAAGCCGTCCTCGATGGTCTGGATCGAGTGCCAGAGCCGGCGTTCTGCGATCTCGATCTTCTCGTGGGCGACGCTGAGATCGGATTTGACGCGCTGGTTCTCGTCGCGCACGGTCTGGACTTCGGCGCGTGTCTCGGTGATCTCGTGACTGAGCGCGCGGGCGTGCAGCCCGAGCTTGCGGTTGGCGGCGTGCAGCTCCGCCTGTTTCTGTTCGAGCAGACGTTCGGCGGCGAGGCGCGCGCGCCGTTCCTCTGCCAGCTTGTTTGCCAGGCTCATGCCCGCCCTCCGCCGTGCCGGATCATGGTTGTCCCACAATCCGGCATCGTCGTGAACAAGCGGTTAAAGCCTGAAAATAAAGGCTCAGAGCGTCTCGATGGCGAGCGCGATACCCTGACCGCCGCCGATGCACATGGTGATGAGCGCGCGTTTTCCCCCGGTCCGCTCGAGCTCGTAAAGCGCCTTGACGGTGAGGATCGCACCGGTGGCGCCGACGGGGTGGCCGAGCGCGATGGCGCCGCCATTGGGGTTGACGCGGGCGGCGTCGAGGCCGAGGCCCTTGTTGACCGCAAGTGCCTGAGCTGCAAAGGCTTCGTTGGATTCCACCACGTCGAAATCCGAAGCTGACAGCCCGGTGCGCGCCAGCAGCTTTTCCACCGCCGGGACCGGGCCGATGCCCATTACCTCGGGGCGCACCCCGGCATGGGCATAGCCCAGAACCCGGGCGCGCGGCTTGAGGCCCGCACCCTCTGCGGCGTCGGCGCGGGCAAACACGAGCGCGGCGGCGCCATCGTTGATTCCGCTTGCATTTCCGGCAGTTACGCTGCCGTCCTTCTGGAATACCGGGCGCAGACCGGCGAGCGCCTCGGGTGTGGTGGGCTTGGGGTGTTCGTCGGTGTCGAAGGGCACCATGTCGCGCTTGACGCGCACCTCGACCGGCACGATCTGCGATTTGAACCGCCCCTCGGCGATGGCGAGCGCCGCGCGGCGCTGGCTCTCGAGTGCGAAGGCATCCTGATCGGTACGGCTAACCCCATGTTCCGCCGCGACATTTTCGGCCGTCACGCCCATGTGGCCGGTGCCGAAGGGGCAGTTGAGCGCGCCGAGCATCATGTCGCGCGTTGTTACGTCGCCCATCCTGGCGCCCCAGCGCTGATCGGGGATGATGAAGGGTGCGCGGCTCATGTTCTCGACGCCGCCGGCAAGGCCGAAATCGGCATCGCCCAGCATCAGGGATTGCACAACGGAAACAATAGCTTGCGCGCCGGAGCCGCAGAGGCGGTTGACGTTCATCGCGGGCGCCGTGTCGGGGATGCCGGCGTCGATGGCGCTGACACGGCTGACATACATATCGCGCGGTTCGGTGTTGATGACATGGCCGTAGACGACGTGCCCGATCTGCGCTCCCTCGACACCGGATCGTGCAAGTGCTTCTTTTGCAACGATAGTTCCGAGGGTCGTGGGCGGCGTTCCCGCGAGGCTGCCGCCGAACGTGCCGATGGCGGTGCGGCAGCCGTCGAGAATCACGATATCGGTCATGGGGGTCCTCCCTGTCTGGTTGCGCGGAGAGTAGCCACAGGGGGGCCGGGATGGCAACGGTGACCTGGGGGCGCATCGGGCGAACCTGTAGGTTCAGCGCACGAACCGGGAGGTTCGCAGGGGGCAGCGCGCGGCTTGTCAGGGAATGGGTAAGGCGGGCGTGTCGGAATGCACCTCAGCGCCGGGCATGCATCAGGGCGGATCGGTTTGTTCGAAATCTTGAAAGAGATTTCGGAGCGATTTCTTTTCAAGAAATCGGTTGCGCGCCGGGAGTGAGGGGCACGCGGCCGGTGTCGTCGAGGAGCCAGCAGTCGCGGCCCTCGAACACCGCGGGCCACAGGGCGCGGCCAAACCCGGCGCCGCCGTCGAGGTCGATGCGGTTGCCGAAATGGGCGGGGTGGTCGAGCGCGGTGTGGCCGTGGACCACCAGCCACGGGTGCGGGTCGGGGTGATCGAGAAAGCCTGTGCGAATCCATATCAGGTCATCGGGGTCCTGGGCGTCGAGCGCGATGCCGGGGCGGATGCCCGCGTGGACAAAGAGCAGCGGCCCGGCCTCGTGCCAGTAGGGCAGGGAGGCGAGCCAGTCGCGATGGGCGCGCGGCACGAGGGTGCCGGCCTCGGCATGCGCCTCATCCGGGTCGGGCGCGGTGATGCCGTAGGAGGCGAGCGTCGCGGCGCCGCCGAGGCGGAAGTGGAGCCACGCCAGCCCCGAGGCCACGCGCGGCGAATGCAGCGTCGCGCTGTCGAGGAAGTCGAGGAACATCTGGTCATGATTGCCGCGCAGCACCGTCCACGGGCGGCCCTCGGCCTGGCCCTGCATCAGGCGCTCGATCACCGCGCGGCTGTCGGGGCCGCGATCCACGAGATCGCCGAGAAACACCACCCGCGCACCCGGCCCGCCGTCGCGGGCGATGCGGTCGAGCGCGTCTTCGAGAAGAGTGTCCTGCCCGTGGATGTCGGGGATGGCATAGATCGGATCGGTCATGGCGGCATGTAGAGCGCGGGCTGGGAGGGATGTCCAGAGGGGGGGGGACGTTGTGAATGTTTGGCCTTTTGCTGCCATCAGGTCCTGGCCCCGCGCGGAATCAAGGTGCCGCGAGGCACCGCCGCGCGAGCGCCCGAC
>JADQCC010000092.1 GCA_016278295.1 Roseovarius sp.
CCGTGCCGGGGGGCGGCCCGGCGATGCGCGGCGCCCTTCGGGCTTGATTCCGCGCCGGGACATCAACCCAACGTCCGCAACAGGCCAGAAGTCGCCGTCCATTCCGCCCCCTCCCCCTCCCCCCTGGGCGCCCGGGGAGAAGGGGGCGCCGGAGTGAGGGGGCGGCGCCTCTCAGAGGTTGCCGCGGGAGAGCTCTCCGGCGATGTGGTCGGCCTGCCGGATGGCGAGGGCGACGATGGTAAGCGTCGGGTTCTCGGCCGCGCCGGTGGTGAATTGCGACCCGTCCGAGACGAACAGGTTGGGCACGTCGTGGGTCTGTCCCCACCTGTTCACCACCCCGTCGCGCGGGTTCTCGGACATGCGGTTGGTCCCGAGGTTGTGGGTCGAGGGGTAGGGCGGCGTCGGGAAGGTGCGCGTGGCGCCCACCGCGTCGTAGATCGCCGCGCCACGCTCGTAGGCGTGGGCGCGCATCGCGACGTCGTTGGGGTGATCCGAGAAATGGACGTTCGCCACCGGCAGGCCGTGCTGGTCGGTGACGTCGTGGTTGAGGGTGACGCGGTTGGTTTCCTGCGGCATGTCCTCGCCCACGATCCACATGCCGGCCATGTTCTCATACGCGTCGAGCGCGGTGGTAAATTCGCGGCCCCATGCGCCGGGATCGAGAAACGCCGCCATGAAGGGCAGGCCCAGCGAGAGGGTTTCGAACTCGTACCCGCCGACGAAGCCGCGCGAGGGATCGTGGCGCGCCTCGTCCTGGACGATGCCCGCCATCGTCGTGCCGCGCCACATGCGCACTGGCTGTTCGAACACGCCGTAGACCGAGCCGGTCATGTGGCGCATGTAGTTGCGCCCGACCTGGCCCGAGGAATTGGCGAGCCCGTCGGGGAACATCGACGAGGCAGAGTTGAGCAGCAGGCGGGGGGATTCGAAGGAGTTGCCCGCGACGCAGACCGCGCGCGCCCGCTGCATCTGGAGATTGCCGCCCTCGTCGAAATACTCCACCCCGGTCACGCGGCCCTGATCGTCGTGCAGGATGCGCGCCACATGCGCCTTTTCGCGCACTTCGAGATTGCCCGTCGCCTCGCCGCGCGGAATGTCGGTATAGGCCGCCGACCATTTCGCGCCCCATTTGCAGCCCTGAAAGCAGAACCCGGTCTGCTGGCAGGCCATGCGCCCGTCATATTCCTGCGAATTGATGGCCATGCGGCCGGTATGGACCTCTTTGTAGCCGAGCGCCTTGGCGCCCGCCTCGAACACCTTGTAATTGTTGCAGCCGGGCAGGCCGGGCAGCCCGTTGGTGCGGGTCACGCCCAGTTTCTTCTCGGCCTTGTCGTACCAGGGGGCCATCTCGTCGCCGTCGATCGGCCAGTCCGCGAGATTGGCGCCCTGCACGTCTCCGTAATTCGTCGCGGCCTTCCATTCATGGTCCTGAAACCGCAGGGACGCGCCTGCCCAGTGGGTGGTGGTGCCGCCCACGGCCTTGACGATCCAGGCCGGAAGCCCCGAGAAATCGCGCGCCACGCGCCAGTCGCCGGAGGTGGTGCGGGGGTCGAGCCAGGCGAGTTGGCCGAAGCTCTCCCATTCGTCGTTGACGTAATCCTCGGGCAGGTAGCGCCCGCCCGCCTCGAGCGCCACGACGGACACGCCGCGTTGCGCCAGTTCGTTCGATAGCACGCCGCCGCCGGCGCCGGTGCCGATGACGACGATCACATCGTCGTCGTTCATGTCAAAAGGTGCAGCCATAGTCTTTCCTCCCTTGATGGCTATGGCTCAGAGCCAGGTGATGTCGTCGAAGCCGCGGTTGATGTAGCCGCCCTTGGAATAGGATTCGCCCTCGTAGCCGAAGAGGGGCCACACGGCCTTTTGGTTATAGAGCCCGGTCACGAGCCCGCCGCGCACCTGCTGGAAGAAGGCGCTGTTCTCCATCCCGCGCAGGATGTCGGCGCGGTCGCGCTCCCATCCGACGCTGAGATAATCGGCGTGGCCCTTGCCCCGCGCCGCGGCGTCGAGCGCGGCGATGCCCGCCTCGACGGTCTCGGCCGTCTCTGCGTCGTCGTAGCCCTTGACCGCGATGGCGTAGTATTCGTCGCCCACGTGATCGTGCGGGTAGATGTCGCGCGCCATCTGGATGAGCGTGGCCATGCTGTGCGGCTGGAGCACCTTGGTTTCGAGCGCCCATGCGGCATCGGGGCTGGCCACGAAGCCCGCGCCCACCACGAAGCTGGCCCCGGCGGCCATGCTGCGCGAGAGCAACTCGCGCCGCGTCAGGCCCCCTTGCTGGCTGATGTCTTTCATTGTCTTCCTCCCTTGAATGAAGCGGGCGGCCCTCCCCGGCCGCGCCCGCGCCTATTTGAACCGCCCGCCCCGTTGCAGAACCTCGATCTCGTAGCCGTCCGGGTCGGCCACGAAGAAGAACTTGCCGACGAGTTTGCCGTCGGGGGCGAACTCCACGATCTTGCGGGGGGCGAGGCCCTCGTCGGTGAAGCGCGCGTGCTCGGATTCCAGATCCTCGACCAGAACGGCGAGGTGGCCGTAGCCGTCGCCGAGATCGTATGGCTCGGTGCGGCCCTTGTTGACGGTCAGCTCCACCTCGAAGGGGCTCTTGTCATTCGACATGTAGACGAGGGTGAAGGTCTCGAAATCGAGCCGGTCGGCGACCTCTAGCCCGAATGCGCGTTTGTAGAAATCAACCGACCGCGCCTCGTCGAGAACGCGGACCATGCTGTGAATGGCTTTGGCCATCATGCCCTCCGAAACGTTGCAGTTGGTTTGGAAAGTTTACCAACGCGGGCGCGGGGGCGGGTAGTAAGGGGTTACTACAAGGGGGAATGGGGATGGCCTGAAGCCGCCGTCGGGGCGTATGGCGGCAAGCCGCGCGTCTTGTTCCCGCGCGGGTTGAAACCCTGGTCGCGCGATTTAAGCCGGTATCGTCAAGGTCGCGATCCGCCGCCCCCCCGGTTCGGGCCAAGACCGATCGCCGCGCGCCGCGCGAACGCCCCTTATTCCGCCGCGATCTGCTGCGCCCGGGCCTCGGGCGGGGTCTCGCGGTGGACGAGGCAGGTGCAGCGCAAAAGCGAGGTGAAATTGGCGGGTTCGCCGTGCAGCTCCAGCACCTCCGAGTGCAGTCTCGACACGAAGGCGGGGGTGCTCAGACCCTCGCCCGCGGCGATCTCGTCGAGGATTTCCCAGAAGGATTTCTCCAGCCGGATGCTCGTGCTCTGGCCATTCAGGCGCATGCGGCGGGTTTCCAGCGTGTAGCGGTCCGGGTCCTGCCCGGCAAAGAGTTGGCACATGTCTTCGGTCCTCCCTCGTCCGGCGGGCGGCCCTCCCCGCGCGCCGGACCTCAGTACCAGATAGCATCATGGCCGATTTTTTCCACGCGGGGAAGCCTGCCGCGCGCTCAGCCCTTTTGCCGCCGCTTCTGGCGGACCAGGTTGAGCGCCTCGACCGCGCCGCCGAAGAGCATCGCGGCGTAGATGAAGCCGCGCTCGACATGGAACTGGAATCCATCGGCGACCAGCGCCATGCCCACCATCAGCAGGAAGGCGAGCGCCAGCATCTTGGTGGAGGGGTGCGCCTCGATGAAGCGTCCGATCGGGTTGGCGAAGGCCATCATCACGCCGATCGCCACCACCACGGCGGCGATCATCACCTCGATATTGTCGGCAATGCCCACGGCGGTGATCACCGAATCGATGGAGAACACCAGATCCAGCATCATGATCTGCGCGATCACGCCGGCAAAGGCGGCCTTGGCGACGCCTTCCTCGAGCGTGTCGTAATGGTCCTTGCCCTCGACCTCGTCGAAAATCTCGGATGCGGCCTTGTAGAGCAGGAACAACCCGCCCGCGACGAGGATCACGTCGCGCCAGGACAGGGCAAAGCCGCGGATCGTGACGAAGGGTTCCGACAGGCTCATGATCCAGGTGATCGAAAAGAGCAGCCCGATACGCAGCACCAGCGCACCGGTAAGCCCGAGCATCCGCGCACGGGCGCGCTGCTCCTTGGGCAGTTTCGCGGCGGCGATGGAGATGAACACCACGTTGTCGATGCCGAGCACGATCTCGAGCACGGCGAGGGTGAGAAACGAGGCCCAGACGGCCGGTTCGGCGAGCAGGTCGAGCATGTTGGTCCCTTCTGGTTCAGGTCAGCGCATGGCCGAGGCAGGCCAGCGCGGAGATTGCAATCATGGTGAAGGTGAGGATCATGCCCGCGCGGCGCAACAGGATGATCTGCGGTGTGCGCCCCAGCCCGATG
The DNA here is from genome assembly GCA_016278295.1 of Roseovarius sp. Taxonomy (GTDB): domain Bacteria; phylum Pseudomonadota; class Alphaproteobacteria; order Rhodobacterales; family Rhodobacteraceae; genus Roseovarius. The sequence continues at coordinate 4,258 of JADQCC010000092.1, forward strand.
GCATGTATCCCGCGCCCCGCGAGAAGCATGAGCCCCAGCAAGTGCACCACCCAGAGCGGTGCGCCCTGCAATTCCGCAAGCGTCAGCAGGATCAGCCCCATCGGCGTGTATTCGGCGAAGTTGCCGTGGACGCGGATGCGCTTGGCGAGCATCTTGTCGCCGCCATCGCCAAGCGTCGCCCGAGCGGTGAAGCGTGCGATGCTAACGCGGATGCTGAGGATCACGAACAACAGGCCCAGAAGGCCCGCATAGAGCGGTGTGACGGTGAGCGACATGGGCGGCCCTTTTTCTCAGGTGTAGATTTGCGGCTTGGTGGAGGGCAGGGTGAAATCCTCGCTGTGCACGATCACGCCCTCGTCGGTCAGCAACAGCAGCCCGTAGGCCCCCGGCTCGGGCGTGGACAGGCTGGGGTCCTGGTAGCCCAGCGCCATCGGCATCTGGTGGCAGGGGCTCTTGAAGATCGCCACCGGGATGCCGCCCGCCGATCCCTGGATCGTGCGGTGGATATGGCCCGAGACGATTTGTGCCACGTTGCCCGCCGTGCCGAGCCGCGCGACGAGGTCGGCGCGGTTCTTGAGGCCGATCCAGTCCATGCCCTTGAAGCCGGTCTCGATGGGCGGATGGTGGGTAAAGACGATCACGCGGCGGCCGCCCGCCCCGGCGAGCGCGGCGTCGAGCCAGTCGAGCCGTGCCGCGCAGAGCCAGCCGGAATGGGTATCGCCGGCGTCCTCGTTGAGCGTGTCGAGGCAGATCAGGCGATAGCCGGGCAGGTCGGTGACATGCTGGATGTGGCCCGTCTCCATCCGGTCGGCCTCGGGAAACGCGCCGAGGAAGGGCGCGCGGCGGTCGTGGTTGCCAAGCATGAGCGAGACGGGCAGCGGGCAGGTATCGAGGGCGGCGCGCAGGCGGGCGTATTCCGGCGGGGCGGCGTTGTGCGTGAGATCGCCACAGAGCACCACGCGCGCGGCGTCGGGGTGATGGTCGAGCGCGTGGGCCATGCCTTGCGCGAATCGTGCGCACGGGTCGATCCCGATGATCGTCTCGCCCTCGGGGACGAGGTGGATATCGGTGAACACGATGATTTTCTGCATGGGGATGGCCTGCGACGAAAATACTGCGCGCAGCATGGCGGAATTCAAGGGGATGCAAAAGCCCTTGCGGTGAGGGTTTTGTGCGTCGTCCCCCTCGGGGCGAGCCCGAGGGGGACAGCGATCACTCCAGTTCCACCAGCAGGTCCTTGGCGTCGATCTGGCCGCCGGGCTGGACGTGCACGGCCTTTACCACGGCGTCGCGCTCGGCGTGGATGCCGGTCTCCATTTTCATCGCCTCGATGGTCAGCAGCAGGTCGCCCGACGAGACCTTGCCCCCCGCCTGTGCCGCGACGCTTGCGACCACGCCGGGCATCGGCGCGCCGATATGGTTCGGGTTGCCGGGTTCGGCCTTGGGGCGCGCGGCGGTCTGGGATTTCACCAGCCGGTTGGGGACGCGGATCACGCGGGGCTGGCCATTGAGTTCGAAGAACACCTTGACGTCGCCTTGCTCGTTGGTCTCGCCCACCGCCTGAAGCCGGATTTCGAGAATCTTGCCGGGGTCGATTTCGACGCTGATTTCCTCGCCCGGTTCCATCCCGTAGAAGAAGGTGCGCGTGGGCAGGGTACGGACCGGGCCATAGCTGCGGTGGCGGCCCATGTAGTCGAGAAACACCTTGGGATACATGAGGTAGCCGTTGAGGTCCTCGTTGTCGATTTCCTTGCCTTCGAGCTGGGCGACCACGTCCTTGCGCGTGGCCTGGAGATCGACCGGCTTGAGATGCTTGCCCGGGCGCCCGGTATTGGGGCGCTCGTCCTTGAGCACCTTGCGCAGGATGGTTTCGGGGAAGCCGCCCGGCGGCTGGCCGAGATTGCCGCGCATCATGTCGATGACCGAATCGGGGAAGGCCAGGTCGGTGCCCTGATCCTCGACATCGGCGCGGGTGAGACCCTGGGAAACCATCATCAGCGCCATGTCGCCCACCACCTTTGACGAGGGCGTGACCTTGACGATATCGCCGAACATCTGGTTGACGTCGGCATAGGTGCGGGCCACCTCGGGCCATTTTTCCTCTAGCCCGAGGCTGCGCGCCTGCGCCTTGAGGTTGGTGAACTGTCCGCCGGGCATCTCGTGCAGGTAGACCTCGGAGGCGGGGGCC
>JADQCC010000195.1 GCA_016278295.1 Roseovarius sp.
TGCCACCAGTGCTGCCACCGGCGCGGGCAGGCCGAGTGCCATCGCCGCGCCCCCCGCGAGCGCTGAAAGCCCGCCCAGCACCGCCCCGGCCAGCGGCCACGCCCACGCCGCGCGTGATCCGCGTGTCGCGTCCTGAACCGGCACCGGCAGTCGCGTGAGCAGCCCGACCGCGAGCGCGAGATCGGACGGGTGGAAGAGCGCGCTCTCGCGGTCGGTCTCTGACATGGTCGCGGCCTTTTCGGGCTGTGGTCGGGGTACCTTTCGCGATACAGAAGGGCGCGATCACTTGCAACGAGGCCGCCATGTCCGCCCCCTTCGCCACGCTCTCAGACTTCGCTGCCCTGCTGCGCGACCTGCCCGGTCCCGACGCGGAGGCCATCGCCGCGGCGCGGATGCGCGACGCCACGCTCACCAAGCCCCCCGGCGCGCTTGGCCGGCTCGAGGAGGTGGCAGCGTGGTATTGCGGCTGGCGTGGCGATCCCCGCGCGCGCGTGGCGTGCCCTCAGGTGGCGGTCTTTGCCGGCAATCACGGGGTGGTGGCGCAGGGCGTCTCGGCCTTCCCGTCCGAGGTGACGGCGCAGATGGTCGCCAATTTCGAGGCGGGCGGCGCTGCGGTCAACCAGTTGGCAGGCGTGGCGGGGGCACGGCTCGACGTGCGCGCGCTCGATCTCGACCGGCCCACCGGGGATATCGCCACCGGCCCCGCCATGTCCGAGGCCGAGTGTGTCGCGGCGCTGGCGGTTGGCTGGGACGCTGTCGACCCGGCTGCCGATCTGTTCGTCGCGGGTGAGATGGGCATCGGCAACACCACCCCCGCCGCGGCCATCGCGCTGGCGCTTTATGGCGGCACGGCGGCGGATTGGACGGGGCGCGGTACCGGGCTGGATGATGCGGGGCTTGCGCACAAGGCGCGGGTGGTGGCTGCTGCGGTGGCGGCGAACCCCGCGCGCGATGGGCTCGGGGTGCTGGCGGCCCTCGGCGGGAGGGAGCTGGCGGCGATGGCCGGGGCGATCGTGCGGGCGCGGACCCTGCGTATTCCGGTGCTGCTCGATGGTTTCATCTGCACCGCCGCCGCCGCCTGCCTCGAGGCCGGGGCGCCTGGCGCGCTCGACCACGCGCTTGCCGCCCATGTCAGCGCCGAGCCGGGCCACGCGCGGCTGCTCGACCGGCTGGGCAAGGTGCCGCTTTTGTCGCTCGGTCTGCGGCTGGGCGAGGGCTCGGGCGCGGTGCTGGGCATCGGCGTGGTACAGGCGGCGCTGGCCTGCCATTCCGGCATGGCGAGCTTTGCCGAGGCTGGGGTCGACGGCGCGCCCGGTCCCGATGCGTGCGTGAGCGGGGCCGGGCGGGTGACGCGCGAGTGAAGGAGCCCGTGATGCCCACGCCCCGCTATTGCGCCATAATCCAGCGGTATAGAGGCGTGTTCGAGGGCGGGGGCGGGCGAAACCGAGATCACGCGTGCCGACATCGGTACCGGCAAAGGACATCTGTTGTGTTACCGTCATCGGGCTCTTCATCCTGTGGTCCCGGAGCAACCGAAATCGCATAACCTCGAGACACGAGGCCGAGGGTGACGGAGGCCGCGGAAATCCACACCCGCATCGCCGTGCTCAACCGCGACACCGCTTTTGACATATCCGTCACCGAGGCCGCAGGACAAGCCCGTCCGGGGAAAGGGGAAGCCTGTCCATCACCGGATTTGTGCGTCAATGCCTTGGCGAGACGGAACAACGGGTTCCCGCCTTTGAGCTTGGCGGGCGGTGGTGACAGCGGTTTTCAGAGACCTGCCAGGCCTTGCCGGTGATGCGTCGCGCCAAGAAGTGCCGCAAAACATCGCGTGTCAATCGCGGGCCATTTTTCCTGTTGCAGTATTTTCAGGGGAAGCGTATCTCCGGCGGCGGGACACCCCTCCCCAACGAGGGGCACATATCTGGAAGGATAGATCATGGCTTTGAACAAGCCCGGCGCGCGGCCGGATAACCCGCGGTTTTCCTCTGGCCCCTGTGCCAAATTCCCCGAATATAATGTAAACATGCTGGCCGACGCGCCTCTCGGGCGCTCGCATCGTGCCGCCGTGGGCAAGGCGCGGCTCAAGGCCGCCATCGACGGCACGCGCGAGATCCTCGGCGTCCCGGACGACTACCGGATCGGCATCGTACCCGCCTCGGATACCGGTGCGGTGGAGATGGCGATGTGGTCGCTGCTGGGCGCGCGGCCGGTGGAAATGCTCGCCTGGGAAAGCTTTGGCGCGGGCTGGGTGACCGATGCGGTCAAGCAGCTCAAGCTCGACGCGCAGGTGAAAACCGCCGAGTATGGCGAGATCGTGGACCTTGCGTCGGTCGATACCGACAACGACGTGGTGTTCACATGGAATGGCACCACCTCGGGCGTGCGCGTGCCCAACGGCGACTGGATCAAACCCGACCGGCAGGGCCTGACGATCTGCGATGCCACGTCGGCGGCCTTTGCGCAGCGCCTGCCGTGGGACAAGCTCGACGTGACCACCTTCTCCTGGCAGAAGGTGCTGGGCGGAGAGGCGGCGCACGGCATGCTGATCCTCAGCCCCCGCGCCGTGGAGCGGCTGGAAAGCTACACCCCGCCCTGGCCGCTGCCCAAGATTTTCCGGCTCACGAAGGGTGGCAAGCTCAACGAGGGTATTTTCAAGGGCGAGACGATCAACACCCCCTCGATGCTGGCGGTGGAGGACTATCTCGCCGCGCTCGACTGGGCACGGTCCGTGGGGGGGCTCGAGGGCCTGCGCGCCCGGGCCAACGCCAATCTCGCAGCCGTGCAGGCCTTTGTTGCCAATCACGACTGGCTGGCCTTTCTCGCCGCCGACCCGGCGGTGCGGTCCAATACATCCGTGTGCCTCAAGTTCACCGATGAGCGCATCACAGACGGCGCCGCCTTTGCCAAGGCGGTGGTCAAGCGGCTGGATGCCGAAGGCGTGGCCCATGATATCGGCGCCTATCGCGACGCGCCGCCGGGACTGCGCATCTGGTGCGGCGGCACGGTCGAGACCACGGACGTGGCCGCGTTGATGCCGTGGATCGAATGGGCCTATGAGGCCGAAATCGCGGCGCTGTCCGAGACGGCGTGACCCCGATTTCTTGAAAAGAAATCGGTCCGAATTCCTTTCAGGAATTCGGGCCCTCTCCCCAAATGTTTCATCAAAGGACCAGACACATGGCTCCCAAGGTTCTCGTATCCGACAAGCTTTCTGAAACCGCCGTGCAGATCTTTCGCGACCGTGGCATCGACGTGGATTTTCAGCCCGACCTGGGCAAGGACAAGGACAGGCTGGCCGAGGTGATCGGCGATTATGACGGCCTCGCCATCCGCTCGGCCACCAAGGTCACCGAGAAGATCCTCGCCAACGCGACCAATCTCAAGGTGATTGCACGCGCCGGCATCGGTACCGACAATATCGACAAGGTCGCGGCCTCCAAGAAGGGCGTGATCGTGATGAACACGCCCTTTGGCAACATGATCACCACCGCCGAGCATGCAATCGCGATGATGTTCGCCGTGGCGCGGCAAATCCCCGAGGCGTCGGCCTCGACCCATGCGGGCAAGTGGGAGAAGTCGCGCTTCATGGGGGTGGAGCTGACCGGCAAGACGCTGGGCGTGATCGGCGCGGGCAATATCGGTGGCATCGTCTGCGACCGGGCGCGCGGCCTCAAGATGAAGGTGGTGGCCTATGACCCGTTCCTGGGCCAGGAGAAGGCCGACAAGATGGGGGTCGAGAAGGTCGAGCTTGACGAGCTGCTCAAGCGCGCGGATTTCATCACCCTGCATGTGCCGCTGACCGATCAGACCCGCAACATCCTGAGCCGCGAGAACCTGGAGAAGACCAAGAAGGGCGTGCGCATCATCAACTGTGCGCGCGGCGGTCTGGTAGACGAGCATGCGCTGGCCGACCTGTTGAAATCGGGCCACGTGGCGGGCGCGGGGTTCGATGTCTTCGCCGAGGAACCCGCTGTGGATAACCCGCTCTTCGGGCTGGCAGGCGTGGTCTGCACGCCGCATCTCGGCGCGGCCACCACCGAGGCGCAGGAGAACGTCGCGCTTCAGGTCGCCGAGCAGATGTCGGATTACCTTCTGACCGGGGCCGTGACCAACGCGCTCAACATGCCTTCGGTCACTGCCGAGGAGGCCAAGATCATGGGGCCGTGGATCAAGCTCTCGGATCATCTGGGCAACTTCATCGGGCAGATGACCGACGAGCCGATCAAGGCGATCAACATCCTCTATGACGGCGTCGCGTCCGAGATGAACCTGGAGGCGCTGACCTGTGCCGCCGTGGCGGGCATCATGAAATCGGTGAACCCCGAGGTGAACATGGTCTCGGCCCCCGTGGTGGCCAAGGAGCGGGGCGTCAAGATCAGCACCACCAAGCAGGACAAGTCCGGCGCGTTCGAGGGCTATGTCAAGATCACCGTGGTCACCGACAAGCGCGAGCGCTCTATCGGGGGGACCGTGTTCAGCGACGGCAAGCCGCGCTTTATCCAGATCAAGGGCATCAACATAGATGCCGAGATCGGGCAGCACATGGTCTATACCACCAACGAGGACGTGCCGGGCATCATCGGCACGTTGGGCCAGACGATGGGCGAGCACGGCGTCAACATCGCCAACTTTACCCTTGGCCGGTCGGACGCGGGCGGTGAGGCGATAGCGCTTCTATACGTGGACGTGCCGGTGCCCGACACGGCGATCGCGGCACTGCATGCCACCGGCAAGTTCCAGCAAATCCGCCCGCTGCGGTTTGACGTGGGCTAAGCCCGCCTGCGAGCGATGGACGAGGTCGCCTGCCTGCGCTATCAGGCAGGCGATTTCGTTTTCAGGAGCGCGCCCATGTCCGGCCACGGCACCCCCATCCCGATGACCTCGTACCGCGCCGGGCCACTTTCCGGTACGGCGGGGGTGCCCGGCGACAAGTCGATCTCGCACCGCGCGCTCATCCTGGGCGCGCTGTCGGTGGGCGAGACGGTTATCACCGGGCTGCTGGAGGGTGACGACGTCCTCGACACGGCCAAGGCGATGCGTGTCTTCGGGGCCGAGGTGACGCGCGACGCGGATAGCACATGGCGCGTGAACGGCGTCGGTGTGGGCGGTTTTGCCGAGCCGGATCAGGTGATCGACTGCGGCAATTCGGGCACCGGCGTGCGGCTCATCATGGGGGCGATGGCGACATCGCCCATTACCGCCACCTTTACCGGCGACGCGAGCCTCAACAAGCGGCCCATGGCGCGGGTGACCGATCCGCTGTCACTGTTCGGAGCGCGGGCAGTCGGGCGCGCGGGCGGTCGGCTGCCGATGACGGTGGTGGGCGCAGCCGACCCGGTGCCGGTGCGCTATACCGTGCCGGTGCCGTCGGCGCAGGTGAAGTCGTCGGTGCTGCTCGCCGGGCTCAATGCGCCGGGGCAGACGGTGGTGATCGAGCGCGAGGCGACCCGCGATCACACCGAGCGGATGCTCTCGGGGTTCGGGGCCGAGATCGTGACGGAGGAGACCGAGGAGGGCCGCGTCATCACCCTGACCGGGCAGCCCGAACTCCGCCCGCAAACCATCGTCGTGCCGCGTGACCCAAGTTCTGCGGCGTTTCCGGTCTGTGCGGCGATCATCACGCCGGGCTCGGATGTGCTGGTGCCCAATATCGGGCTAAACCCGACGCGCGCGGGGCTTTTCACCACGCTGCGCGAGATGGGGGCCGATCTGGCGTATGAGAACGCGCGCGAAGAAGGCGGCGAGCCGGTGGCCGATTTGCGCGCGCGCTTCTCGCCCGACCTGTCGGGTGTCGAGGTGCCGCCCGAACGCGCGGCGAGCATGATCGACGAATACCCCGTGCTGTCGGTCGTCGCGGCCTTTGCCACCGGCAGGACGGTGATGCGCGGTGTCAAGGAACTGCGCGTCAAGGAAAGCGACCGGATCGCGGCGATGGCGGCAGGGCTGCGCGCCGGAGGCGTCGCGGTCGAGGATGGCCCCGATTGGTGGATCGTCGAGGGGCGCGGGCACGGCAATGTGCCGGGTGGACAGACCTGCGCCAGCCATCTCGACCACCGCATCGCCATGTCGTTCATGGTGATGGGTATGGCCACCCAAAGCCCCGTCAGCGTCGATGACGCCAGCCCGATTGCCACGTCCTTCCCCGTCTTCGAGCCGCTGATGGCGGCGCTCGGCGCGGATATCCGGCGGGGCTGAGCGCGGTTCAGCCAGAGGGGCGGACGGCGCGCTATTCCGCCGCGATGCGGATCACCGGCTCCATCCGCGCGAGCGCCTCCTCGGAGAGGTGGCACTTCACCTGATGGCCGGGGGCGAGCTCGCGCACCGGGGGCACCTCGCGCTCGCAAAGGTCGCCGGGAACCTCCGCCTTCCAGCGGCAGCGCGTCTGGAACGGGCAGCC
>JADQCC010000030.1 GCA_016278295.1 Roseovarius sp.
CTCTCCGGCAAGCCTGAAACAACGAAATCCAATCCCAGAACAACGTCGCCTGCACGACAACGCGATCAAGCCGCCATCTTGGCGCAGCCGAGCGCGTTGATCAGACGTTCCTTGTGTAAACACCGTCGATAATACCTAGAACATCGAACATGATTACCTCGAGGAGGATTGACCACAATCAGGTCAGGAGATACCTTGCACTTGATGTGGGTTGGTTACGTGAGCCGCAAGTCACAGCGGCACCTTACGTAGTAGAATTTGCCTTTCCAACAGAAAGACAATTTAGACCTCCCGCAGAAGCAAACTTCCTTGAGGTGTCTTATGATCGTTAGATTTATACCTGCACCACTATTGATTATTGTACTTTTGCCTTTTCTTTTCCTTTATATTGTAGAATCAATAGAGCACCGAGGTGAGAGAAGATACGGTGAGAGCTGGTTCTCCAGCCTCTTCAAAGAAGACGCAGACACACGCGATGTAATTCGCGCAACCAATACAGTATTTACCTACCACTTTGCTTGGTGTCTTCTTGAACGTGGCAGGGGCATTTTAATGGAAAGATGTTTAAAAAACACATTTGGAACTAGATACTACTATGAAGAGTTCTCAAGTTTCTCGCAGGATAAAATTAATGAAATCTACCGCAAGCGTCACTCACAGCTCTTATCACTTCTGGTTAGACTAAAGGAAACGTGCAGACGCGCCGGTATAAAAAGAAACGGCTGCATCTTTTATCAGCAGTACAGCACTGATCTTCTTGCTGATAACTTTTATGACTCAAGTTCTGTGTTGTATGATTTTTCCTTCGGTGGACAGTTTGGGCTCGTAAGATTGCAGTATGATGGAGTTGTTATTAATTTGGCTGAATCATAAAGGCGAGCGTACACGTTTCTGTTGCGTGGGCATTGTTGCAGAACTCAGGCCTGAAGCGTGAGTGCCCCTTATCGCACTGACGTTATGCTAGGCGGACGATCTCGGCGGCGCCGAGCGCAGAGAAGCGGTTCATGAGGGCGATGCGGATGTGGATTTCATCGGTCTGGCGATCGGGGTCTCTCGCGGCGATTCACTCGCCGAAGGCATTCAGGCAGCGCATCTTCGCTTCGACCCGACTTCGAGTATGATCGCCCGGTCAGCGCTTCCAGAAAACCCGGCCATAGTATCGGGTGGCGCGCAGGGTCTCGTTTCTGGCGCGTGCCGCAGGGCAATCTTATTTCCACGCGCGCCCGTTCTTTCGGATCCGGATGACCGGGACTGCGTCGCGGTCGATGCGTCGTAGCCGGTCATATCTGGTTGCGACCCGGCGCCAGTCCTTGAGCCTGCCGAACACTATTTCGATGCGGTTGCGGCGTTTGTAGCGGCGCTTGTCGTATTTCACCGGCGTCTTGCGTTGTTTTCGGCCAGGGATGCATGCGCGTATCCCCTTGTTTTGCAACGCTTCTCGGAACCAGTCGGCGTCGTAGCCCCGATCCCCAAGCAGCCAATCGACGTTCGGCAGGCTGCTGAGCAGCGCCCGCGCGCCGATGTAATCGCTGACTTGTCCGGCAGAGACGAAGAAGTTAAGCGGGCGGCCCTGACTGTCGCAGAGGCGCTATATTGGGCTTCCTGCATTAAAGAACACAACAAGAGGTTGGTGATGGGTTCGTTGCCAGCATCGCGAGGGGCGCTATGGAGCATCTGTTCATTGCCGATACAAACCTGTTTTTTGAGACACAGCGCCTTGAGGATTTGCCGTGGGCCGATCTGGACGTTGATCCCACCGTCATCGGCCTGACGAAGCCTGTTCAGGGCGAGATTGATCGGCACAAGAAAGGCACGGGGCGGACGCGGAAGCGCGCGCTTGAGACATTCAAACGGGTTCGCACAATGCTGCAAAACGGTGAGACCGAAGCGGTGATCCGAGAAGCGAACCCGCGTGTCGTCCTGCGTCTGTTGACGGCAGCGCGGCCCGACCCGGACCCAAACTGAACGAAAGCGGCGGGACAGGTTTGTCCGCCGCGCTGAAAAACGTCGCCACGAAGCAGAGCAGATGCGGGTTCGTGGTCCGATCCGCCCAGTTTCAACCGTTGGCGCGACCTCGGACACCGCTCGGTGCAAGAAAAAATTGCCCGGGCGGATGAATCATGCGACATTGACGTCAGACGGCACGCTACTTGGGGAATGTCTGTTGAGATGACTGATTTTGATATTTTGAAACAGTTTTTTTCCCTTCAGAATCCTCTAGGAGACATCGCTGCTATCGAAAATGCCGACGGGGAAGGTCGAATCGTCTTCCAGTCCTACTTTGACCTCAACAACCAGCCTTATCAGAGCCTTAAACGCGAGCCTTCGATGATAGTAGGAAGAAAGGGGTCTGGAAAAACAGACGCTCTTTTGAGTTACAGATACGGTTCGCAAAGGCACACCTCTCGGTATGATCCCGTCATTTATTTTAAAGCGAACGAAGCAGCGAGCATCATTTCGACTTTAATTAATCAAGTGACAGATGTCGTCGTTGACAATTACCCTCCGCCAACAGTTGAATCCATATCTGAGTTTTGGAACAATCTTTTTTGGATAGCGGTTCTCAGGGGTATATTGGCATCCGAAAAGGGCAGGAGTTCGGAGCAATATCTTCTTATTCAGAGATTTTTGAGCGCGCTCATTGACGCCGAAGAAATCCCGAAAAATCCATACCATTTGGTGATTTCTGCGATAGTAGGTTTTAAGAAAAATTATGCGACAAGTGACTTTAGATCCGCTTCTATTGGTTTCTTTTCGGCCCAAGAGAGGTTGACTTTTTCGGGCCTAACAATTGGTGATGCGAAGATTGCTGCGCAGGCATGGCTTCGTAAAAATGGTCACCGCGCAATAGTTCTCTTCGACTCTATTGAAGCGCTAGACATAAGCGAGATACACAATAAAATGGTGATATCTGGGCTTCTGAAAGCAGTAGGCGCATTTCAGTCAGCGAGTTCGACCGCGCAGTTTAGGTGCTGTGTCCCTGCTGAATCCTATTTTTCGCTAATCGAGATGTCTTCGAACGTTTTGAAGGATTTTCGAAACAATCAGATCCTGCACTGGCACTCATCGGAACTTCTGCGAATCTGCGCAAAGCGATATTCTGCGTTTTTGAGAATCCACAGCCCGGAAAGCATGAAGGAATTTGTTGAACCTTTTGCTGACTTTGAAACTAGAGACAGCGTACTTTCATTTTGGAGAAAAGTACTCCCAGATCAGGTCCCAAATACGAAAGAGCGAAAAGAAGCAACTTTACCGTATATCACGCGACATACACAGCTTCTACCCAGGCATTTTCTCCTCATTTTCAATCATATAATATCTTCTTCCATCCAGAAATCGAAATCCGCTGCTCCTTCACTTATTGACGAGGCTACCATTATCGAAGGGATCAGTAGAACCGAGTCACTCATAGTTGACCAAGTTTTAGATAGTTATAGACGAATTTGGCCGGATGCTGACGCAATTCTGAAAGGAGTACTACCCGACCTTAACAAGAACATAGTAGGTCTTAATGAACTACATAAAGTTTTCAATAGATCGGGCGCAAAGAAAAACATCTTTCGTGGAGTAGACAATTTCGACGATTTCATAAGAATGAGCTCTGAGTTAGGTGTCATTGGCCGTTTGATCGAGCGAACAGAAAATTATGCCACAACCGCTTTTGAATATGGCGAACCGCATCGGTTACTTTTTACGGACATAGATACTGTATGTATCCATCCGATCTTCACTGAGCGCTACAGAGTAATTGTGCCAGAGCAGAAGGCAGAAGATTACCTTCCTGTATATCCGCTAGGAACGGACCCAGCCTCAGCAGACTATCGTGACCGATAAAAAGTGAAGAATATGTCTAGCGGTATGTTTGAAGGTCAGTTGCGGGGGTGTCTCACAGATGCTCTCATGTTTATGGCAACTCGCACTCGAACTGGCTTTTCTCGGAATGAAGAGGATGGTCTAGTCTCGCAGCTTGAGACGCTCAAGAGCCAGATCGCGATCGCAAAGTCGTCGGGACATCGTTTCGACGCGCCGATAGAGGAACTTGCGGATCAGTTTGATCAGAGCATTCAAAACTGGTTGGACGTCAGTGGAGAAAATCTAGACGCGCAGAAGAGTCGCAGACTAATTCTGGGCGGCTTGAGAGATTGGTATGTTAATTGGTGCATTCATCGTACTGAGAGCCAATTGAAATACGAAAATGAGAAAGCTGAAAGTACAACCAAAGAAATAGAGGTTGATGACCTGCATTTGAGCCAAGATGAGGCTGTTAGGCATAAGTTTTCGCAAATTGTAACCGCTTGCTCATTGAGAGACATTCCTGGCGTGTACGTTTTGGGATGCTTCGATTTGAAGAAGACTGTTCATGTACAGCAGAGAAGAGCGGTGGCTTTGGTCAATGCACTCATCGAGTTTCGAGAGATTTCACCCACAAAAAAGATTGCGGTGATTGGTGGAGGATTTGGAGGGCTTTCGGCCGCAATGTCGGCATTTACGGTAGGAGCAAGCGTGAAGGTGTTCGAGCGTCAATCAACTCTTTTGCCGCTTCAAATAAGAAACACTCAAAGGTTTCTTCATCCGAATTTTTTCGATTGGCCGCAAAATGGGAGTGAGGATCCGAATACGCGCCTTCCGTTTCTCAACTGGACCGCTGACGTGGCCAGCTCAGTTGCGGACCGAGTTTTGCAGGAGTTTCAATCAGCTCAAAACACGTCTAATGAAAATGGAGGATCAATGGAGATTGAGCTTAACACAGAGATATCTGATATTGAGGCTGCCCTTGTTCCAGGCCGTTCGGAGAAGGTTAAGATCAGCAGTCGCGATAGCAGAGTAAACGAATTTTTCGACATTGTATTTGTGGCCGTAGGATTTGGTACCGAACGGGAAAGAGAGTCTGCTGAAGGAATCCGGAATTACTGGGACAACGATTCCCTGTGTCAACCAACGGGGTTCAGTGCCGATAATCCTGAGCGAGTGCTGATTTCAGGTACGGGAGATGGCGCATTGATCGACGCGGTCAGGGCAAGTTTGAGTTGTTTCGACCACGCTTCGCAAGCATCTATGCTGAATTCAATGTTGACTGAAAGTAGCATTGAAGAACTTGCTCAGATTGAGCGTGAGGCACAAAATTTTTCGGTATCTTGTCCCAACATCCCGTTTGACTTTTTTGGTAAGTATCGAAACCTATTTGGTGACGGTTTTTTTTCGGACGAGTTTGGTGGGAAATGCTATAGTGAACGATCCGTGTTTTTGAACCACAGAACCCCTGAAGTTTTCTCGCTTGGAAGCGCTCTTTCAAACAGAATATTGGTTTATGCATTAATTGACGCGGACGTCATTACTTTGCGGCGAGGAAACATTTACCCAAAATCGTTGGTGCGCGACGAAGACGGTCTTTTCCAAATTCGATGGCGAGAGGGGGATTCGCCGGAGAGTTTCCATCAAGTTGTAGTAAGACACGGCACGGATCTAGAATACCTGCGATCCAATTTGCCAAATGTTTGGGAGGCAGCAAAAGGAACAACCTCCGTGCTTAGAGGGCTTGATTTAACGAGCCTTCTCGACAATGAGCTTCTGTTTTGATTTACTTTTTACATGCAATAATTTGCATTTGAATACACCTTTTAGTATACTACTATGGCTTGGATCGTCTTTTGGTAGTTTGCTCGTCTTATTAGCGAGGCCGCTCAATCTGATGCGACGAGACCCGCTTGAAAGACCGGAAAACCGGATGGTCGCGCGAAAGGGTGAAGCAGGTTCGAATCCTGCGGACGATTTTGGGGCAAGCGGTCTTCGGTCAGGTTTGTGCAGCCATAGGTGGGAGACCTTGAAGGCGGAGCGCCAGCTTCCCCGGAGTCAATTTGAGATACCACCCTTCCTGACGACAAAATCCATGCACTACCTACGGGTCCGGTGAAATGGTCGATCGCGCCCCCAAGCATCTTGCAGCAGCCGCGCAATGTCGCGGCTTTTTTGTAAATGGTGTTCCGACCCCAGCTGCACGCCCGACAGCCCCGTGCTCCCCGATTTGCTGGGCCAAATCCCGGGGGACGAGCAGATCGGCACCGTGACCGCCGACGGCGCCTATGACACGCGCCGCTGCCACACCGCCATCATCGACCGGCAGGGCACCGCGATCATCCCGATCCACAGGACTGGACGTCTTTGGAAAGAAGACTGCCCGGCTGCACACGCCAGAAACGAGACATTGCGCGCCACCCGCCACTACGGCCGGGCGTTCTGGAAACGCTGGACGGGATACCACGCCCGAAGCCGGATCGAGGCGAGGATGCGCTGCCTGAATGCCTTTGGCGAGCGCATCGCCGCACGAGACCCCGACCGCCAGACCGCCGAAATCCACATCCGCATAGCCCTCATGAACCGATTCAACACCCTTGGCACCGCC
>JADQCC010000209.1 GCA_016278295.1 Roseovarius sp.
GCACGCGCTTGGAGCGCGTGAGCCGCTACTGGGACTGGACGGGTCGCGCCGATCCGCAGATGTTCTACCAGTATTTCGGCGGCACCGCGCCAACGCATCACCTCTATGGCCTGCGTGCGGCGCTCGATCTGATCGCCGACGAGGGGATCGAGGCAATCTGGCGCCGGCACGAGGTGCTGGCCCGCGCCATCTGGGCCGCCTGCGAAACCTGGGGCGAGGTGGGGCCGCTGGAGCTCAACATCGCCGATCCATCCCTGCGCAGCCACGCGGTCACGGCGCTGAGGATCGGCGCGCCGCACGGCTCGGCGTTGCGGCAATGGGTGCAGGACAACGCGGGCGTGACCCTCGGCATCGGGCTCGGGATGGCCGAGCCGGGCGACCCGGCCTGGCACGGGTTCTTTCGCATCGGGCACATGGGGCACGTGAACGCGCATATGATCCTCGGCGCGCTTGGTGCGATCGAGGCGGGGATGCAAGCGCTCCAGATCCCGCATGGCCAGGGCGGTGTCGCCGCCGCGGCGGCGGAGGTGGCCCGGGGCTCAGCCCTCGCGGGTTAGGCGGTCGGCCTTCTTGCGGACCAGCACGGTGCGCAGGTCATGCATGGCCAGCAGGAGCGCGTCGGTCACCTGTTCGAGCTGCTCTTCGGTGGCGCGCGACTGTGCCCAATGGGCGGTGGTGTTGAGGTAATCCACCGCGCGCAGGATGTCGTCGATATCGCGATGCGCGAGGATTTCCTGCCGCTCGGCCATCCACTCGCGGATGGCGTCGAGATCGGCCCCGGTCAGTTCGCGGTCGCCATGCGGCTTGATCTCGGACTTGCGGATATTGACCACGGCGATCTGGTCCATGTCGATACGCCGCTGGCGGTTCTCGGTATCCACACGGAACACAAAGGCGCCGTTATCGCGCACGCGGAAATAATATTCCGGCAGATCGCCCGCCATATGCCCCTCTTACCGCAGCCCGGCGCAGAACGCCTGTATCCGCCCGCAGGCCTCGCGCAGCGCCTCGTCGGAGGTAGCGTAGCTGACCCGGAAGTTTGGCGAAAGCCCGAAGGCCGCGCCAAAGACCACGGCGACGCCCTGCTCTTCGAGGAGGGCTGTGGCGAAATCCTCGTCCGTCTCGATCCTCGCGCCGCCCGCGCTCTCCTTGCCGATCAGCCCGGCGATGGACGGGTAGACGTAAAAGGCGCCGTCGGGCACCGGGCACTCCACCCCCTCGATCTCGTTCAGCATCGAGACCACCAGATCGCGGCGGCGGCGGAATACCGCGTTGTTCTCGGCGATGAAATCGTGGCTTCCGGTCAGCGCCTCGACGGCGGCCCATTGGCTGATCGTGCACGGGTTCGAGGTGCTTTGAGACTGAATCTTGCGCATCGCGGCAATCAGGTCCTCGGGCCCGGCGGCATAGCCGATGCGCCAGCCGGTCATGCAATAGGCCTTGCTCACGCCATTGCAGGTGAGAGTGCGGTCGTAGAGCCCCGGCTCGACCTGCGCGGGGGTGCAGAACTCGAACCCGTCATAGGCGAGGTGCTCGTACATGTCGTCGGTCATCACCCAGACATGAGGGTGGCGCATCAGCACGTCCGTCAGCGCCCTGAGTTCGTCCCGGCTATAGCCCGCCCCGGTAGGGTTCGAGGGCGAGTTGAAGATGAACCAGCGCGTGCGCGGCGTGATCGCGGCTTCGAGCGCCTGCGGGCTCAGCTTGAACCCGCTCTCGATCCCCGCGGGGGCCACCACCGGCTCGCCCCCCGCCAGCAGCACCATGTCGGGATAACTCACCCAGTAGGGCGCCGGGATCACCACCTCATCGCCGGGGTTCAGCGTGGCCATGAGCGCGTTGTAGAGAATCTGCTTGCCGCCGGTGCCGACGCTGACCTGCGCGGGCGTGTAATCGAGGCCGTTGTCGCGCTTGAACTTGGCGCAGATCGCCTGCTTCAACTCGGGGATGCCATCGACGGCCGTATACTTCGTCTTGCCCTCTTCGATCGCACGGATGCCCGCCGCCTTGATGTGATCGGGCGTGTCGAAATCGGGCTCGCCCGCGCCGAGCCCGATCACGTCGCGCCCGGCGGCCTTTAATTCCTGTGCCTTGGTGGTGACGGCGATCGTAGGCGAGGGCTTGACGCGCGCAATCGTCGCGGAGAGGCGGGACATGGTCGGCTCCGGTTTGAATTCACTTCCCAAATCTCTTAGGGTGCGCGTGAGTTCCGTTCAAGAACGATCACCGGAAAGGAAGAGCATGACCACCGAGCAAGACGATAGCTGGTTCGACCCCGAAGCGACCACCTTCGGGGACCGCGTCGCCGGCGCGCGCGAGCGCGCGGGCATGAGCCAGAGCGATTTGGCCAAACGGCTCGGCGTGAAGCTCAAGACGCTCAAGGGCTGGGAGGACGATCTCTCCGAGCCGCGCGCCAACAAGCTGTCGATGATGGCGGGGCTGTTGAACGTGTCGCTGCTGTGGCTGCTCTCGGGCGAGGGCGAGGGGCCGGATTCGCCCACGATGGGCGATCTGGAACCCGACATTACCGGGCTTCTGACCGAGATCCGCGACATCCGCACGCAGATCGCCTATTCCACCGACCGGCTGGGACGGCTGGAAAAGACGCTGCGCGCGCGCCTGATGGAGCAGGCCGGTGAATGACGAGCCGCGCGAGCACCGCTTGCGGCGCCTCGCCATGCGCGCGAACCGGCGTGGAATCAAGGAGATGGACATCATCCTCGGGCGCTATGCCGGGGCGCGACTGGAACATCTTGACGCGCCCACGCTCGACCTGCTCGACGCGCTCCTGTCGGAAAACGACCAGGATCTCTACCAGTGGGTGACCGGGCAGAGCGCGCCGCCCGGCCGCTTCGCACCATTGGTCGAGGACATCGCGCAGGTGGCCTGCGCCGGGAAATAGCGCGGATTTTAGGCGTCTGCGGTGCGATTTAACCGAATATTGGCGGTTTTGTCCGAATCTCCCTCGCGAATGGTTCGCGACGGAGACATCCATGAGCTTTCACAGCCCCCTGAGCACACGGCCCGCGCCCGGTGCTTTCATCGCCGGGTATCTCGACGCGCTGTCGTTGGTTGAACGGCTGCATCGCCTGCTGCTCGATGTCATCAAGGACGAGTTCGAGCGCGTCGGCATTCTTGAAATCAACGCCGTTCAGGCGCTCCTCCTGTTCAACATCGGCGATCACGAGGTGACGGCGGGCGAGCTCAAGACGCGCGGGTATTACCAGGGCAGCAATGTCAGTTACAACCTCAAGAAACTGGTGGAGTCGGGTTACATGCACCACCAGCGCTGCGAGGCGGACAGGCGGGCGGTTCGCGTCCGGCTGACCGGGAAAGGACGGGGCATCCGCGACATGGTGGCCGCGCTGTTCGAACGTCACGCCGCGGGGTTGCAGGAACGCGGGGTGTTGGGCGAGGACGGGCTCGACCAGGTGACCGGCGCGCTCAGGCGGGTGGAACGCTACTGGAGCGACCAGATCCGCTATATCTACTGAGCGGGCAGCGCGCCCAGCATGATATCGTTGATCTCGCGAAAAAGCTTGCGCGCCATAACGCGCCGGAAATCCTCGAACCCGTCCGCCACCTCAAGAAATGCGCCCGGCCCGCGCAGCACCTCTTCGCGATAATGGCGCAGCACGGCCGCGTCATGGCCGAGGATCACCAGACCGTTCACGGTTATGTTTTGAAAGGGAAAATGCCTATAGGCGAGCGCCGGGGCGAAGCCCTCGTTGTTCACCCCGTCGCCAGACACGTCGATAACCCGCCGCGCGCAGTCGGGGGCGCGGGTCATCACCTGTGCGCCATAGCCGAGCGCGGCGCCGAGCGCCGTGGGAAATTCCGCGGTCGAGCGCTCCATGCCGGCCAGCAGGGCCGCCGCGCGGGTGATGTCGGCGTGGCTGCGCAAGACGGTCCAGTCGAGATGCAGCTTTTGCCGGTCGCGCCCGCTCCACTCGTAGACCGCCAGCGCCACGTCGCCCTCGCCCCTGAGGATCGCTTGCCGGATGTCCGGCGCATCGAGCGCCGTCGCTAACCCCTTGCGTTGCAAGTCGTATTCCTGCGCATCGACCGAGGACGACACGTCGAGCGCCAGCACCAGCGCGAGGCGGCAGGCCGCCTCGGCCGGGGCCGCGAAAAGCCCCGCGAACAGGGCCGCCCACTTCACCAGTGGCCCACGCTCTCCATGCTCGCCCAGGGCTCGGCCGGGGCCAGCGCCTCGCCCTCCTGCAACAGCTCTACCGAGATGTTGTCGGGGCTGCGCACAAAGGCCATGTGGCCGTCGCGTGGGGGGCGGTTGATGGGGATGCCGTTATCCATAAGGTGTTGGCACATCTCGTAAATATTGCCGACCGAATAGGCGAGGTGGCCGAAATGGCGGCTGTCCGACGGCAGGCCCTCGTCGCCGTCCCAGTTCCAGGTAAGCTCCACCGGGCATTCCTCCTGCCCCTCGGGAGCCATGAAAACAAGGGTGAAACGCCCGCCCTCGTTGTCCCAGCGGCGGGTCTCTTTCAGGCCCAGAAGGGAAAAGAATCGCATGGTGGCGTCGAGGTCCTTTACCCGGACCATCGTGTGCAGATAGCGGATTTTCATCGGATTTCTCCTGTCGGTATCGCGTCGGTATTCTGTCGGTATCGCGCCGGTGCGCGCGCCCACATGCAGGATAGGGCCTGTGCCGCCCGTGTCGAGGGCAAAGCAACCCCCACAGACACACCCGATATCGGCTTGGCGAGCGGGTGCGACGCAAGATATAGTGGAGATCGACTCGCCCCATCCCCGAAAGGTGCCGCCATGCCGCTGACCCCGGAACAACAGGCCGAAATCGACGCCGCCCGCGCCGAGCCGCGCGAAACCCTGCGCGCCATATCGCCCGGAATGGAGGCGCATCTCTATACCGCGCACCCCGTGCTGGATCACGGATTCGTGCGGGTGATCGACTACATGGGCGACGATGCCGCCATCTGTCAGGCGGCGCGGGTGTCCTATGGGCGGGGCACGAAATCGGTGAGCAATGACGAGGGGCTGATCCGCTACCTGATGCGGCACTGGCACTCGACCCCGTTCGAGATGTGCGAGATCAAGCTGCACGTCAAGCTGCCGGTGTTCGTGGCACGACAGTGGATCCGGCACCGCACGGCGAACGTCAACGAATACTCTGCCCGCTACTCGATCCTCGACCGCGAGTTCTATATCCCCGCGCCGGACGCGCTGGCCGCGCAATCGACCACCAACAACCAGGGGCGCGGGGCCGCGCTGGAGGGCGAAGAGGCCGAGCGCGTGCTGCGCCTGCTGCGCGAGGACGCGATGCGGTGCTACGACCATTACGAGGCGATGATTTCGGACGAGGGGCAACAGGGGCTGGCGCGCGAACTGGCGCGGATGACCCTGCCCGCCAATATCTATACGCAATGGTACTGGAAGGTGGATTTGCACAATCTGCTGCATTTCCTGCGGCTGCGGGCCGATGCCCACGCGCAATACGAAATCCGCGTCTATGCCGATGCGATCTGCAAGATCGTCGCCGACTGGGTGCCCGCCGCCTACCGCGCCTTCGAGGATTACCGCATGGGGGGCGCCACACTCTCGGCCACCGCTCTTGATTGCGTGCGGCGGATGGTGAAGGGTGAGGCGGTGACGCAGGAAACTTCGGGCATGTCCAAGGGGGAATGGCGGGAGTTTGTCGGGGTGATATCTGATTAATGAAAGAAATAAAGCAAATACGTGTCTTCATTTCATCTCCGGGAGATCTCGAAAAGGAGAGAGCGGTTGCAGTAGAAGTTTGTGAGCAAATTACATCTGACCTAGGCTCCAACAAGGGGTTTGTAATTGATCCAATTCGATGGGAAAGTCATACGGTTTCTGCTAGATCCTCAAGATCACAATTGGCCATTTCAAAACAACTTGGACAGTATGATATTTACTTAGGTATAATGGGATATTATTTCGGCACTACCACCGGAGAATATGCTTCAGGAACGGAAGAAGAATTTGAAGATGCTTTAAGGCTGAATATAAAAACAGGCTCCCCTTGGATCAGTTTTTATTTTTCTTCTGCCAATGTTGACCCTGACAAGATTGATTTAGAGCAATACCAACTTGTTAAAAAATTTCGCCAAAAGCTAAAAGATCACGGCGTTTACTATCGAAAGTTCCAAGACCTAACTCACTTTCAAGCTCTTGTTCGAAAAGGAATCACAAAGGTAATTCTTGAGATGCTTGATAAAATACCAAGTGCCGATGCAAGTTATGAGCACGCAAAACCAACAAACCATACGAGTCTACGGCCGTACGAAGTACTGCGGCATTTAAAAATGGAGTTTGAGAGTAACCCAAGTACAGCCGTCCACATATTAATGATGGAGGCAACGAGAAATCTTGATGAATTTTCTTCATACCTGACTAGGG
>JADQCC010000018.1 GCA_016278295.1 Roseovarius sp.
GCCCGCCGCACCGCCTCGGCACGCGCCAGCGGGTCGAGCACGCCCGCGCGCAGCCGCCCGGCCTCCCCGCCCTGCATCAGCGCATCGATCAGCGCCGCCTGCTCGGCATGCGCCTTGCCGCGCCCCTGCACATGGCCATGCCCGACCCGGCCATCGGCCAGCCGCACCGCGCAGCGCGTCACCACCATTTCACCGAGGTTGAACGCCGCGCCCTCGGCGCCGGCGCGGCCCCGCACCATCACCGCGCCCACCTCGGGCGCGCGCAGCCATTCGTGTTCGGGCACCGGCCCCGCCGCGCGCCACAGCCGGTCCAGATCGGCGGCAGGGGCACGGGCCAGCAGCCCCATCCATGCCTTGCGCTCGGAATTTTCGCCCATGACAGACACCTTGCGAATTTGTCGAGATTCCTATACAACTAGACAAATCATTACCGCAAACCCGGGCCGCCAACAAGCCCGCACCCCGTGAAACTTCCGTGACATGCCCCGAGACAAACCCAGCCCGCTGTGGCGCAGCATCCATGACAGCCTGAGGGACGACATCGCACAGGGCCGCTACGGCCCCGGCGCGCGTCTGCCGACCGAGGCCGCGCTCGCCGCCCGCTTCGGCGTCAACCGCCACACCGTGCGCCGCGCCCTCGCCGCCCTCGCGCAGGCGGGCACGATCCGCACGCGGCGCGGCGCCGGCGCCTTCGTCACCCACCGCCCGACCGAGTATCCATTGGGCCGCCGCGTGCGCTTTCACGAGGCGCTGCGCGCGGCGGGGCGGCTGCCCGCCAGGGAGCTCCTCGCCATCGAGACCCGCACCGCCGACGCCACCGAGGCCGCCGCCCTCGCCCTCGCCCCCGGCGCGCGGGTCCATGTCTGCGACGGCATCTCGCAGGCCGATGGCGTACCGGTGGCGCTCTTCCGCTCCTGCTTCCCGGCGGCGCGCCTGCCCGGCCTGCCCGCCGCGCTCGACCGCCTGCACTCGGTCACCGCGGCGCTCGCCGAGGCGGGCATCCCCGACTATACCCGCGCCTCCACCCGCCTTACCGCGACCGCCGCCAGCCCGACACAGGCGCTGCACCTCGCCCTCGCCCCCGGCGCGCCGCTCCTGCGCACGGTCTCGGTCAATGTCGATCCGGCGGGCCAGCCCGTCGAATACGGGCGCACATGGTTCGCGGGCGACCGGATGACCCTCACGCTCACCGACGACTGAGAAATCCGGCCCCGCGTCACGCCCCTGTCATAGCCCCGCACTACCTTGTGCGGCATTCAACGTCCCGATATGCCCCCATATTTCAGCAGGTGCAGGGCGGCCCCCCCGCGGCCGCCCTATTCCTGCTCGTAGCGGTCCAGAAACGCCTCCGCCGTCAGATCCCGGAAATCCCCCAGCGCCGCGCGCAGCCGCGCATGGTCCCAGTCCCACCACGCCAGCGCGATCATCCGCTCGGCCAGGTCGGGCGCCAGCCGCGCGCGCAAGGGGCGCGCGGGCACCCCGGCCACCACGGTGTAGGGCGCCACGTCGCGCGTCACCACCGCGCCCGCCGCCACCACCGCGCCGTGGCCCACGCACACCTCGGGCTTGACCTGCGCGTTGTGCCCGATCCAGGTGTCAGGCCCGATCCGTGCCACCCGCGCCCGCCGCCGCGCGAACCAGTCGCCATCGTCTTCGGCATCCTCCCAATAGCTCGCCGAGCGATAGAGAAAATGATGCAGGCTCGCCCGGTCCAGCGGATGATCCGTTGCCCCCACCCGCACGAAACTCGCGATATTGGCGAACTTGCCGATCTCGGCATTGGCAATATCGCAGACCCGGTCGCAATAGGAATAATCCCCCATCGCCACATGCGCGAGACGGCTGCCGCGCCCGACCTCGGTCCAGGCGCCGAACTCGCAATCGGTGATCTCGCAGTCGGGGTGAATCACCGCCCCGTCGGAATGCAATCCTGGCATATCCTGCTCCCCAAGAGACAATTGCCTGCGGCGCGGGTATTTTTACCAAGAAGAAACGCAAGACCCCGGTTTCTGCTTGGCTCAAATACCCGAGTCCGCCGCCTCAACGCCCGCTGTCATCCGCGGCGATGAGCCGCCGCCGCAACCAGCCCGAGACGGTATCCATCACCATCACCATGATCAGGATGAGCACGATGTAATAGCTCACCTCTTCCCAGTCCTTTTGCGTGATCATCGCCTGCGTCAGCAACAGCCCGATGCCGCCGCCGGTGATCGCGCCGATGATGGTGGCGCTGCGGGTATTCGATTCGAGGTAATAGAGAAGCTGGCTGAGCAGCACCGGCGTGATCTGCGGGATGACGCCGAAGCGATAGCGTTGCAGCGGCGTCGCCCCGGTGGATTGCACCCCCTCGATCTCGCGCTTGTCGACGTTCTCCAGCGCCTCGGAAAACAGCTTGCCGAAAGTGCCGGTATCGGTGAGCAGGATCGCCAGCGCGCCGGTCAGCGGCCCGGGGCCAAAGGCACGGGCGAGGATGATGGTCCAGATCAGCGCATCCACCCCGCGCACGAAATCGAACACCCGCCGCACCACCGCGCGCACCGCCATCAGCGGCGAGAAGTTGCGCGCCGCGGCAAAGGCCAGCGGCAGCGCCACGATCCCCGCCCCCATTGTACCCAGGAACGCCATCAGGATGGTCTCGAAGATCGCCCACATCACGTCCTTGTGCTGCCACATCCGGTTGTTCCAGATGTCGTGCAGGATGGCGGCCAGGTTGCTCTTGCCCTCGACCACCCGCTCGCCCGAAAGCGCAAGCCCCATCAATTCGCCGAAACTCTTGCCGTGGAACGGGCTGTCCAGCGTGAACCAGAACATCTCCCACCCGAAGGCATAGCGCATCACCTCGGTGCGCGCCTTGGTGATCGTCACGCGCCCGCCCCCGGTGGTGATGTCCACCCGCGTCTTGCTCGCGCTGATCCAGTCGGGCACCGTGTCGGTGGGCAGGTCGAGCACCACGCCTTCGCTGCGCGACACCTCCGCCGCGATCACGCCATAGCCCGGTACGTCATAGCGCAGCGTGTTGCCGTCGATCACCACCGCGTGCCCGTGCTTCAGCGCCACGCGCGTGCGGTCCCCGCTCTCCTGCGTCACCCAGTCGGGGCTGGTGCCCTCGGGCCATGTGCCCTTCATCTCGCCCTCCACCGCGATGGTGATCCCGCCCATCCGGTTGTCGCGCGTGACATGGGTCTTGTAGCTGTAGCTGTCGGCCACCAGAATGCGCGCATTGTCCATCCGCGCGCGCTCCGCCAGCCCGGGGATGTCGAAGGCAAAGAAGATATAGACGAAATAGGCCAGGATCACCGCCGGGACGGCAAAGGCCATCCACCGCTTGCGCCGAAAGAAGCCGGAGGCGTCGAACCCTGCATCGCTGCTTGCCACGGTCACGGTCATGGTCACGCCCCCCCGATGAGCTTGTTGCGGTAGCGGCTCGACACCTGATCGAACAGAACGATGGTGCCGAACAGCAGCAGAAAGATCGCCGCCACCTCGTCATAGCGCCCCTGCCCCCAGCTGAACGCGTTCTTCAGGTCATAGCCGATCCCGCCCGAGCCCACGAAGCCGAGGATCGCCGAGGCGCGGATGTTGATCTCGAACCGCAGCAGCGCATAGCTCAGGTAATTCGGCGCCACCTGCGGGATCACCCCCAGCCACATCCGCTGCCCCCATGTCGCACCGACAGAATGCAGCCCCTCCACCGGCTTCAGGCTCGCGTTCTCGTTCACCTCGGAAAACAGCTTGCCCAGCGCGCCCACCGTGTGCAGCGCGATGGCGATCATCGCCGGAACCGGCCCGCCGCCGAGGATAAAGATCAGCACCAGCGCGATCACGATCTCCGGCACCGCGCGCAGGATGTCCATGACCCGGCGAAACAGCCCCACCAGCCGCGGCCATTTCGCCAGGCCGCGCGTGGCCAGCAGCGAGATCACCACCGCCCCCATCGCGCCCAGCAGCGTCGAGGCCGCCGCGATATTGATCGTCTCGATCAGCGAGGGCAGGAAGTGCCACATCAGCCCCGGCAGGTTGGCGACCTTCTGCCCCGCCTCTTCCAGCACCTCGCCCGGAAACTGAAAGATATTGCCGATCCCGTCCCGGAACCCGCCCGCGTTGCGCCCGTCGGCCACCCGAAAGCCCGACACCATCAGCGCGATGAACACGATCAGCATCACCGAGCCATAGGCACGCTTGCGCCGGGTCATCGCCATGTAGGCGCCCTGCACATCCGCCACCCGCGCCGCGCCCGCCTGCCCTGCCGTCAGATCGCTCATGCCCTGCCCCCGTCACATGACACCGGGCCCGCGCGCATGGCGGGCCCGGCCCTTCGTGTCAGCCCATCGGGCTCACATCTTGGATTTGCGCGCCTCGATGATCGAGATATAGGCGTCGTGCGTGATCGGCATGAAACCCTTTGCCTCGCCCTGAAGCACGCCATAGGCGCAATCGGGGTCGATCGACTTGAGCGACGCCCACAGGCCCGTCACCTTCAGCTTCACATCCTCGGGCAGCGCCTGGCGCAGCACGACCGGGCCTTCGGGGATCGGCTTGGACTGCCAGATCTGGACCAGGTCGTTCATGTTGACGAGGCCGGCATCGGTGGCCTTGCGCAGCGCGCCCGAATTATAGCCGTCCTCCCACGCGCCCAGACCGTCGGCCCAGGTCACACCGGCGTCGATATCGCCATTGGCGACCGCCACGATGGTCTGCTCGTGCCCGCCGGTGAATTTCACCTCGCCGAAATAATCGCCCGATTCCATGCTCGCGCCGATCTCGGCGGGGATCTCGATCGACGGGATCAGATAGCCAGAGGTCGAGTTGGGATCGCCGAAACCGAAGGTCTTGCCCTTCATGTCCTCCAGCGAGGTGATGCCGGTGTCCTTGCGGGTAAAGCCGATCGAATGATAGCCGTAGGAGCCATCCATGTTGACCTTGACCAGCACCGGCTCGACGGCTTCCGGGTCGGTCAGGTACGTCTTGGCATAGCCCGAGGCACCCAGCCACGCCACATCGATGGTGCCGCCCAACAGGCCCTGGATCACGCCGTCATAATCGGCGGGAGTAAAGACCTTGGTGGGCACGCCCAGCAGATCCTCGGTCTTCTTGCGCAGACACTCGTTCGAGGTCATCCGGTCCTGCGCGTTCTCGCCGCCCAGCACGCCGATGCGGAATTCGTCGATCTTGTCCTGCGCCAGCACGGGGCTGACGAGGGCGGTGGTGGCCACGATGGCAGCAATCAGTTTCTTCATGTCTCTCTCTCCGGTTGGTTGACGGCCCGCCACCCCCCGGCGGGCCAGGGGGTCGTCAGACCGCGGCCTCGGCCTCGCGCAGCACGCGCGCGGCCCCGCGGTCCAGCGTTTCGATGGCGGTCGATGTGCTCTCCTCGCTGAAACTCGCATCGGCGCCGTAGATATCGCGCGCCACGCCGGTGGTGAGCTGCTCCGGCGTGCCGTCGAACACCACCCGCCCCGCCAGCATCCCGATCACCCGGTCGCAATAGCGCCGCGCGGTGTCGAGCGTGTGCAGGTTGGCGATCACCATGCGCCCGTCCTCCTCGTGGATGCGCCGCAGCGCGTCCATGACGATCTGCGCGTTCATCGGGTCGAGGCTGGCGATGGGCTCATCGGCGAGGATGATCTTGGGGTCCTGCATCAGCGCGCGGGCGATCGCCACCCGCTGCTGCTGCCCGCCGCTCAGCGACTCGGCGCGTTTCGGCGCATGTTCGGCGATGCCCAGCCGGTCGAGGATGCCGATGGCACGGTGAATATCCGTGTCGGGATAGAGGTTGAACATCGTCGCCAGCGTCGAGCGGCGGTTGAGCGTGCCATGCAGCACGTTCGACACCACATCCATCCGCGGCACGAGGTTGAACTGCTGAAAGATCATCGCGCATTGCGACTGCCAGGCGCGCTTGTCGGCACCGCGCAGCGCGGTCACGTCGCGCCCCTCGACGACGATCTTGCCCGAAGAGGCATCTGTCAGCCGGTTCAGCATCCGCAAAAAGGTGGATTTTCCGGCACCCGAGCGGCCGATGATCCCGATCATCGCGGGCCGCTCCACCGACAGGCTTACTGCGTCCACCGCCGTGTTCTGGCCGAATCTCTTGGTCAGCGCGTCAATTGTCAGCACGTGTCACCCCCAAAGGTTCCTGCGCGCTCTCTAGGCGCGCCATGCGAAAACGGTGCAACATCCGTGCAAAGCTTTCGTGACACCGGCACCGGCGGGACGTGACCATCTGGCCCCTTGCCGCGTGCCTGCCCACCGCTTAAGCACAAGGGCATGACCGCCGCGCGCCGCCCCCGCCTCACGCCCGACGACTGGCTCACCGCCGGGCTCGACGCGCTGTCAGAGAGCGGCCCCGGTGCCCTCGGCGCCGAGCCGCTGGCGCGCCGCCTTGGCACCACCAAG
>JADQCC010000072.1 GCA_016278295.1 Roseovarius sp.
ACGGCGCCAAGGAGCGGTTCCTCAATGGCATCGTCGATCCGACGGCCTGGGAGAAGGTCGACGACATCCTCGACGTCTGGTTCGACAGCGGCTCCACCCACGCCTTCGTGCTGCGCGACCGCGAGGACGGCAGCGCCGACGGCATGGCCGATCTCTACCTCGAAGGCACCGATCAGCATCGCGGCTGGTTCCATTCCTCGATGCTTCAGGCCTGCGGCACCATCGGCCACGCGCCCTATCGCGGCGTGCTGACGCATGGGTTCACGCTGGACGAGAAGGGCAACAAGATGTCCAAATCGCTCGGCAACACCGTGGCGCCCGAGGACGTGACCAAGCAATACGGCGCGGATATCCTGCGGCTCTGGGTGGCGCAGGCGGATTATACCGCCGACCTGCGGATCGGGCCGGAAATCCTCAAGGGCGTGGCCGATGGCTATCGTCGCCTGCGCAACACGATGCGCTTCATGCTCGGCGCGCTGAGCCATTTCACCGAAGCAGACCGGGTGGACCCCTCGGAGATGCCCGAGCTGGAGCGCTGGATGCTGCACCGGCTGGCAGAGCTGGATCACAAGGTGAAGAAAGGCTACGATGCCTATGATTTCCAAGGGGTTTTCCAGCAGATTTTCAATTTCTGCACCCTCGATCTGAGCGCCTTCTACTTCGACATCCGCAAGGATGTGCTCTATTGCGACGGCGACACCGCGCGTCGCCGGGCGGCGCGCACGGTGATGGATCTGCTGTTCCACCGGCTGACCACCTGGCTCGCGCCGGTGATGGTGTTCACGATGGAGGACGTGTGGCTGTCGCGTTTCCCCGGCGACGGCGACAGCGTGCACCTGCACGACATGCCCGACACGCCCGCCGACTGGCTCGACGAGCCGCTGGCGGCGAAATGGGCCGATGTGCGGCGCGCGCGGCGGGTGGTGACGGCGGCGCTGGAGGTGCAGCGCGCCGACAAGGTGATCGGCGCCAGCCTCGAGGCCGCGCCGGTGGTGCATGTGCGCGATGCCGAGACGCTCAAGGCGCTGAAATCGGTGAATTTCGCGGATATCTGCATCACCTCGGATATCGTGCTGACCGCCGATCCGCGCCCGGCAGAGGCATTCCGTATGCCCGAGATCGACGATATCGGCGTGGTGTTCGAGCGCGCGGGCGGCGAGAAATGCCAGCGCTGCTGGAAGATCCTGCCCGACGTCGGCCGCCACGCCCATCCCGGCACCTGCAAGCGCTGTTCCGAGGCCCTGGGCTAGGGCACTCGGGACGCGGTTGATGCCCGCAGCCGCGCCCTCGGCGCGGCTGCGGTTTCAAACCTTCAGGCGTCGAGCTTGTCGCCCAGACGCCAGAGCATGTCGATGCAGTGCTGCAACTGGTCGAGCGAGATGTACTCGTCGGGCTTGTGCGCCTGCTCGATTGATCCCGGCCCGCACACCACCGCCGAGGTGCCGTAGTTCTGGAACAGCCCCGCCTCGGTCCCGAAGGGCACGAGTTCGGGCGCCTCGGCGCCGGTGAGGTCCATGACGATATCGCGCGCCTCGTTGAGGGTGGTGGGCTCCAGCCCGTCGACCTCGCCGATCGTCTCGGTGGTGATGTTGGCGTCGGGAAAGATCGCCCGCATCCGTGGCAGCAGCATCTCCTCGCAATAGCGCTTCAGGTCGTCCTTGACGAAGTCGGCGTCAGAGCGGCGCACCGGGCGCATTTCCCATTCCACCGCGGCGTTCGAGGCGATCACGTTATGCGCCACGCCGCCCTTGATCGAGCCGGTGTTGATCGTGCTCCACGGCGGATCGAAACGGCTGCCCGCAGGGGCGCGGGCGCGCAGCGCCTCGGCCAGTTCCAGCAGGCGGTTGACGTAGCGCACCGCGTATTCCACCGCGTTCACCCCCCGTTCGGGTGCCGAGCCGTGCCCGGCCTGCCCGTAGAACCGGGTGGTGTATTCGTAACAGCCCTTGTGCCCCTCGATCACCCGCATCGAGGTGGGCTCGCCGATGATGGCGACACCGGGGCGGATGTCGCGGGCGCGCAGGCTCTCGATCAGCGCCTGGCCCCCGAGGCAGCCGACCTCCTCGTCATAGGTAAACGCGAGGTGGAGCGGCCGCGAGCGGGTACGCTTCGCAAGCAAAGGGGCCATCGAGACGGCGGTGGCGATAAAGCCCTTCATGTCGCAGGTGCCGCGCCCGTAGAGCCGCCCGTCATGCTCGATCAGGTCGAACGGGTCCGAGGCCCAGTCCTGTTCGGCCACCGGCACCACGTCGGAATGCCCCGACAGCACGATGCCGCCATCCGCTTCGGGGCCGAACGTGGCAAAGAGGTTGGCCTTGTGGCCGATCTCGTCGTGAAAGATATCGACGCGCGCCCCGCACGATTCCAGCCGGTGGCCGAGATAGGCGATCATGTCGAGATTGCTCACCTCCGAGATGGTCGGAAAGGCGACAAGCTCGCGCAGGAGGGCGACGGTATCGGCAAGCTGGGTGCTCAAGGGGGCCTCGGTACTGGGCTGTGATGCAAACCGTGCCAGAGTGAGAGCCTCGCCGCCCGGCGTCAAGCCCCTGTCATGGGGGAAAAAACGACGGTCGGGTGCGGCCGTGACGCGGCTGCCGCGCGCGGGCCTTAAGCTTGCCGGATTTTGGCGCTAGGGTGGCGCGGTGAGGCAGGGACGCGGAACGGATGGGGTCAGATGCGAGAATGGGGGGCAGGGATGCCGCGCGGGGGGCGACCATGACCACCGTGCGCCGCCGCCATGTCTTCTACATCCCCGGCTACGACCCGATCCCGCCGCGCCGCTACCGCGAGCTCTATCGCAAGGAGGCGGCGGCGCAGGCGCAGGTTTCCGGCCACGAGATCGCGCTGCGGCCCGCCATCGGCAAGGACCGGTTCGGCTGGGGCGTCGGTGCCCGGATCGAGGGCGCCCGGACCGAGGCCGGGATCGAGGTGCTGGTCTGGTCCGACATCGTCAAGACCAGCATGGGTCAGGGCAAGGCCGGCACCTATCTGCAACTCGTCCGCACGGCGGCCATCTACATCGGCACCGGGGCGCTCTGGCGGCTGATGCGGCTGCGCAAGGGGCCGGTCATCGCGGCGCTCTATCCGGTGGGGTTCCTGCTCGCGCAGCTTGGGCTGGCGCTCCTCGCGGCGTGGGGGCTGGGGCGCGTGCTGGCGATCCTGCACCCCTGGGCGGTGTGGGGCGGGCTGGTGGCGGTGCCGGTGGTGCTGGAAACCTTCCGGCGCATGGATGGCCGGTTCTTCGCCTATTACCTGATGCATGACTACGCCTGGTCGGCGCGGTGGCTGGGCGCCAACCCGCCAGAGCTGGAAACACGGATGGCGGAGTTTGGCGATGCGATCGCACAGGCCCTGAAGGGCGCGTGCGACGAGGTGCTGGTGGTGGGCCATTCCTCGGGCGCGCATCTCGCGGTATCCGTCCTGTCGGACCTGATCCGCGAAGGCCGCGTGCCCGCGACCGGCCCGGCGCTGTCGTTCCTGAGCGTCGGGCAGGTGGTGCCGATGGTGTCCTTCCTGCCGCGGGCCTGGCGGCTGCGCGCCGACCTCGCCTATCTGAGCACGCGCGACGAGCTGTTCTGGCTCGACGTGACGGCGCCGGGGGATGGCTGTGCCTTCGCGCTCTGCGACCCGGTGGCGGTCAGCGGCGTGGCACCGGAGGGTAAACGCTGGCCGCTGGTCATCTCGGCGGCGTTCACGCAGACGCTCAGCCCGGCGCGCTGGCGCAGCCTGCGCTGGCGCTTCTTTCGGCTGCATTTTCAGTATCTCTGCGCCTTCGACCGGCCCGGCGACTATGATTATTTCGCGATCACCGCCGGGCCGCAAACGCTGGCCGACCGATTCGCCGGGCGCGCGCCCTCGCCGGCGCGGATCGAACGGGCCACGTCCGGCTATCGGAGCGTGGCGCCATGATCCCGCCCAAGCCGCCCGCACGGTCGGACCGCGTATCGCTCTGGCGCTACCTGCGGCTGTTTCGCGCCGACATCCTCTCGGCGCAGCCCGCGCGGCTCTACCGGGCGTGGATGGCCGAATTTCGCACGCCGTTCTTTCGTTCGTACCTGTGCAACGAGCCCGCCCTCGTCGATCTGGTGCTGCGCGAGCGGCCCGATGATTTCCCCAAATCGGCGCGGGTAAGCGAGGGGCTGCGCCCGCTCCTGGGGCAGTCGGTCTTTGTCACCAACGGCGAGACATGGAAGCGGCAGCGGCGCATCATCGACCCCGCCTTCGAGGGCGGGCGGCTGCGCGACACGTTCCCGGCGATGGTGGACGCGGGGCAGGGGGCGGTGGCGCGGCTGACAGGGCTGGCGGATGGCAGCCCGGTGGAGATCGAGGCACAGACCAGCCACGCGGCGGCGGACGTGATATTCCGCACGCTGTTCTCGATCCCGATAGAGAACCGGACGGCGGCGCGGGTGTTCGTGGAATTCAAGGCGCATCAGCGCACGCAGCCGGTGCTCAACCTCGCGGCCTTTATCCCGCTGCCGCACTGGTTCCCGCGCTTTCACCGGCGCGAGACACGGGCCACCGCGCGGCGGATCAGGGGGTTGATCGAGCGGCTGACGGCGGCCCGGATGGACGAGATCACCGCAGGGACCGCGCCCGAT
Organism: Roseovarius sp.; assembly: GCA_016278295.1. Lineage (GTDB taxonomy): Bacteria > Pseudomonadota > Alphaproteobacteria > Rhodobacterales > Rhodobacteraceae > Roseovarius. The sequence continues at coordinate 4,602 of JADQCC010000072.1, forward strand.
GACCTCGCCACCAAGATCATGACCACCGCCGACCCCGAGACCGGAGAACGCTTTACCACCGCGGAAATGGTCGATCAGGTGGCGATTTTCTTCCTCGCCGGGCACGAGACCAGCGCCTCGGCGCTCGCCTGGGCGCTCTACCTGCTGGCGCTCTATCCCGAGTGGCAGGACAAGGTGGCCACCGAGGCGGCAGAGGTGATGGGCGACCGCGCGCCGACATTTGCCGACATGGGGCGGCTGCGGATGGCGCGCGACGTGTTCCGCGAGACGCTGCGCCTCTACCCGCCGGTGCCGATGATGGTGCGCGAGACCGCCTGCCCCGAGCGGTTTCGCGGCCGCGATGTGCGCCCCGGCGCGCAGGTGGTGCTAAGCCCGTGGCACCTCCACCGTCACGAGCGGCTGTGGGAGCGGCCCGACGAATTCGACCCGGCGCGCTATGCGGAGGCGAACGGGCGCGACTGCCTGCGCCGGGCCTATATCCCCTTTTCCGCCGGTAGCCGGGTCTGCACCGGGGCCGGGTTTGCCATGATCGAGGGGCCGCTTCTGCTGGCGATGCTGGCGCGCGCCTTTCGCTTCGACGCGGTCGAGAGCCGCCCGGCCATGCCGGTCGCGCATCTGACGGTGCGCGGGCGCGACGGCATATGGCTGCGGATGACGCCGCGCGCGTGATTTCCGGGCCTGTGATCCGGCGATCCACGCGCGGCAGGGGCCGAAAGAGACGCGGGCACGTCTCGATTCCGCGCATGGGCACCACGCCCTGAAGGCCCCGCGTTCGACCCCGCTTCCCCCCGGCGCGGCACCGCCTTGACCATCCTGCGAAAAAAAATCTGAAACTCTTCGCCTGCCCGCTGCGTGCCTCCCCGTGACCTCCGGCCAAACGGGGCCGGGGGCATGGCAACCAACCGAGGAGACACGACATGACACGCACCAGGATTCTTGCCGCCACCGGCGCGCTCGCATTCACGGCGACCGTGGCGCTGGCCGGGATGGACAACCCGATGGTCGGCGGCGCGCCGATGTACGCCGACAAGAACATCATCGAGAACGCGGTGAACTCCGCCGATCACGAGACCCTCGTCGCCGCGGTCAAGGCCGCCGGCCTTGTCGAGACGCTCTCGGGCGAGGGGCCGTTTACCGTGTTCGCGCCCACCGACGAGGCGTTCGGCAAGCTGCGCGACGGCGCGGTCGAGGCGCTGCTCAAGCCCGAGGCCAAGGAACAGCTCACGCAGATCCTCACCTGCCACGTGGTGGGCGCCGATGCGATGGCCAATGCGATCAAGGGCATGATCGACGATGACGGCGGCATGCACGTCGTGCCCACCCTCGGCGGGTGCAAGCTCAAGGCGACCTACTCGGGCGACAAGATCATGCTCGAGGACGAACGCGGGCGCACCATCAACGTCACCATCGCCGACGTGAAGCAATCGAACGGCGTGATCCACGTGGTGGACCGGGTGATCCTGCCGCCCAAACCGTAATAGGTGCGGGGTCGGGTACGGGGTGTTACCCCGGCGGGGCGGCGCATCGGCCGCCCCGCTTCATTGCTCCGCTTCGGCCAGTTCGGCCAGCGTCCTGGCATCGAGAATGCGCACGGTGCCGCGCTCCAGCGCCACGATCCCGCGCCGCGCCAGCGCGTCCAGACGGCGCGAGACCACCTCGCGCGCCGACCCGATCATCACCGCGATCTCGGCATGCGTGGCCCGC
>JADQCC010000055.1 GCA_016278295.1 Roseovarius sp.
AACAGGGGGGCGAGATCATTTCGGAACAAGGGGGCGACATCCCTCGGAATCAGCAGGGTATATGAGCGAAGTCGAAGAAGAGAGAAAATTCCAGTTTCTGCGGGACGGCGATGCCGAGCCATCTGAACTGGACTGGAACAAGGGGATCGAGAGCGCCCGCAAGGCGATTTCCGAGGCCATGAACGCCAAGAATATCGCATTTCTGCTCGGTGCCGGATGTTCTTCCCTGATGAAGGACAAAAAGGAACTCGGCATTGCGACCATGGCGCCGCTGGCCAAGGAGTTTTGCGGCGAAACCGTCGAGGCACGCGCGGCGGGATTCTACAGCGATCCGCCAACAGCCGGCGCTGTACCGGCGCCGTGGCGGCTGACCAAAGACGAACTCGACTATCTCGACGCGCTCGGGGTCGACCTGGCGAAGGATTACAGCCGTAACCTGGAACGCTTGATGGAGGTGCTGTTCGCGCAACGGTTCGTGCTGCGCCAGAGCGAGAATCCCGATCTTCACCCCTATCGCGCTGTTCTCGACGGCATCATCAAGAAGGTCCAGGACTTCCTATGGACCCGTGTCACCCAAGGGGCCTTCGCCGCGGAGGGCGACACGACCGTGCGCGATCTCTACGAGCGTTTCTACAAGAAACTGGTCCTACGCGATCGGTCTTTGCCCCGGCCCTGGGTGTTCACGACCAACTACGATCATTTCAGCGAATTGGCGATGGATCGCCTGGGCATTCCCTATGCCAACGGTTTTTCCGGCGTCGTAGAACGCCGCTTCAACCCGGCGATCTTCCGCTATGCTCTGGCCGAGCAGCTCGACGTCGCCAGCCGCAAATGGACCGCCGTCGACGCCTTCGTCTATCTCTGCAAATTGCATGGTTCGGTCACTTGGACCGAGGACGATCATGGCCTGTTCCCGATCAAGGAGGTCTGGCCGCCGGAATCCTCAAACCAGATGCTGATCTATCCGACGCCGGCGAAGCAGAACTCTTCGCTCGGCTCGCCCTACGCAGACCTGTTCCGGGAATTTCAGTCCCGGATCGTGCGCGAGCAGAGCGTTCTCATCACGGCCGGCTACGCCTTCGGCGACGAGCACCTGAACAACATCATCTATCAGGCTCTGACGATCCCGACCTTCCGCTTGGTGATCTTTGCGGCGCCTGACACGGAGGGAGAGATCGCCAAGCTGCGGTCGCTGCGCGATCCGCGCATTTGGATCATTGGAGGCAATGGCCCTTCCGAGGGGACGAGGGCGCACTACTTCGACATGATCGTCGAGCATTTCATGCCCCAGCGCCCCAGCGACAGGATTGATGATGCCGTCCGCAAGGTGTTGTCGGAGCTGGCGCCGAAAAGGGACGACGAGACGAAGGATGGCGAGGCATGAGCCACGACGATCGCAAGCGCGCGATCGGCAAGGTGGTCTCGGTTGCGGCCGACCGCTTTGTCGTCGAGATGCACGTCGACACCGATAACTTCACGGTCGTCGGCTTCGACGACGTGCATTATGTGGCGCGACTGGGATCATTTCTGATGATTCCGTCGCAGTCGGAATATGTCGTGGTCGAGGTTGTCGGCCTGCGTGAGCGCGACGCGAGCACGCCTTCCGAGCGGGGCGATTTCGACCGGGCCGGCTCCTCGAAATATCTGGACGTGGTGCCCGTCGGCATGTTGCCGATGCGCGGCGGCGCGTTCCGCTTCGGTGTGTCGGTTTTCCCGTCTCTGTATGCGGACGCACTGTATGCGCTGGATGGCGAGCTCGATCGCATCTTTGAGACCGAGGCCGCCGTCGAGCCGTCAGTCGGCCCGGATGGCGGCGCCTGCCAACCCGAAGGGGCCACGCGCTATCGGGTTCTACCGATCGGCAAGTCGGTGGTGTTCGAGGACTACGACGTCAAAGTTCGTCTGAACGAGTTCTTCGGCGGTCATGTCGCCGTCCTGGGCAATACCGGCAGCGGTAAATCCTGCACGGTCGCCTCGGTCTTGCAGTCCCTTTTCTGCAAGCCGAAGGAGCATCACGCCCGCGGCGCGACCTTCATCGTCTTCGACGTCAACGGCGAGTATCACGCCGCTCTGAGCGCTTCCGCGAAGGAGGGCGCGATCGGAGTCGAGCGTGTCGTCCTCGACGGTACGGCAGCGGGCTTCCGCTTGCCGCACTGGTTTCTGGAACTGGCGGAATGGGAGCTGTTGCTGCAAGCCAGCGAGCGCACCCAGGTGCCCATCCTGCGCATGGCGCTCGGGCTCTCGACCTTGTTCTCAAATGCGGGGGCCGCAGAACTCAACAGCGTCCGCAATCACATCCTCGCCAAGTGCATCACCCAGATTATGCGCGACGACTCGTCGAGCCCGTCCAAGCATGATCGGATCATTGGCATCCTCCAGCGCTTCAGCACGAACGAGATCAACGCGGCAAAAATCCGGCCATATATTGCGATCAACTTTGGCCAAATGGCCAACCCTGCGGGTCTGGATGCTTATCTGGTTGGCCCGAACGGTTTCGAGTTGGAGGATTTGAAGCTTCCAGCCTATCAAAACCTGCCATTCGACTTTGCGGCACTCGGCGATGCAATAGACCTCGCCATCCTGTATGCGGAGGCGCACGGTAATCGGCAAATCCGAGACTACTGCTCCCAGATGGTGACGCGCTTCCAGGCTCTGGAAGATCGCCCTGAGTATGAATTCCTCCGGCATGAGGCGGGCGGCGCGGCCGCCGACAATGGAGAGCTGGAGTTTCTCACTCGGCTGGTCGGCCTGACCGGCAAGGGAACCGGCCACACCAAGGCCAATCAGATCATCATCATCGACATGAATGACGTCGAGGACGAGGTGGTCGAACTGGTCAGCGCCGTGATCGCGCGGATGCTGTTTCGCCTGCTCCGGCGCGCCGATCCGCGCAATCGCTTTCCGATCCATCTTCTACTGGAAGAAGCGCACCGCTCGTCAGGGGGTGCGATGCGTCGCCAGCCGGCACCGGATCGCACGCCCCTTCGACGGCGCCCGTCGGTCCCGGCTGTGGATCTTGCTATGAAACGACGTGCCGGGGCGTGCCGGCCCAAGCGAGATTGATGTTCTCGATCAACTGGTCAGCCAGCGTCTGTGTGGCCTGTTCGCTGGCCCAGGCGACGTGCGGCGTCAGAATGAAGTTCGGCAGATCGCGTGCTTGCGCGAAGGGATGATCATCACGAGGCGGTTCAACGGTCACAACATCGAAGCCGGCGCCGGAGATCCGACCGCTCCGCAGAGCATCGACCAATGCGGTCTCGTCGACGAGCCCGCCGCGCGCCGTGTTGATGAGCAGCGGGCGACGCTCCATCAATCCGAATTCGGCGGCACCGATCATGTTGCGGGTCGAGGGCGTCAGCGGCGAGTGCAGCGTGATGATGTCGCTCGACCGCATGATCTCCTCGAAAGGCGTATAGAGGGGGCCCATGCCCCGTGTGCCCTTGTAGGCCGAGAAGCGCACCTCCATGCCGAAGGCCCTGCCGAGCGCGCCGACCGCCTGCCCGAGAGCACCGTCGCCGACGATGCCGAGCACCGCGCCCGAAAGATCCTTGATCGGGTGATCGAAGTAGCAGAACTGGCCCGAGTCCTGCCAGCGGCCTGCCCGCACTGAATCGCGATAGTCCAAGAGACTGCGCCGCAGCGCCAAAATCAGAGCGAATGTATGCTCCGGAACGGTGCTGGTCGCGTAGTTGCGTATGTTGGAGACCGTCACGCCCTTCTCGTTGCACGCGTCCACGTCAATGTTGTCGAAGCCCGTCGCAGCGACGCCGATCACCCGAAGCTTCTTGGCAGCTTCGAGTGCTGTGCGACCGATGGGAACCTTGTTGGTGATCACCACTTCCGCGTCGGCAATGCGCTCGGCGACGGCGGACGCTGGCGTGTTGCCGTAAACCACCAGTTCGTGCGGGAAGGCAAACTCCCGAAGTTCTGTGCCCGCCGGCAACGTCGACCGGTCAAGAAAGACCACACGTGCCCTCGCCTCGCTGCTCATGGGATGGTTCATCAAACGATTCTCCTCGTTGTTTGTCGATCGTGGACGAGGCACGCCACCGTCAAAGACCGGGGATAATCTTTGCCGGCGGCGTGGATGTCACGTATGCGCGGTCGATGTCGCGTATGCGCGGTCGATGTCGACCGAACGCAGCCTCACGCCGGACATGCCCGCCGTGACGAAGACCTCGCGTTCCTGCCGCCCCCGAGCGGGGGCCGGCCGGGACGACAGCGGCCAAACCACGGCCTTCTACTCGGACGATGCTCGCCGCGCTCGCTATCCCCGATAGCCGAGGGCATATTCGGCGATCAGCGAGCGGTGGATTTCGTTGGAGCCCTCGATCGTCTGCATCAGCTTGGCATCGCGCCAATAGCGGCCGATTTCGTATTCATCCGAGGCTCCGTAGGCGCCATGGATCTGCATCGCATCCTCGGCCACCCGCATCAGCGCGTCGCTCGCGTACATCTTTGCCATGGAGGCATCCTGGCGCGCCCGGTCGCCATTGTCTTTCTTCCAGGCGGTCTGTAGCACCAGCAGGCGGCTCGTCTCGTAGGCGACGGCCATGTCGGTAATTTTCGACTGGATCAGTTGCCTGCGCCCGATCGGCTCACCGAACGTCGTTCGGCTTTGGGCGTAGTCAATGGCAAGATCCATGCAGGCCTTCATCATGCCGACGCATCGCGCGGCGACGCCCAGCCGGCCGTTCTCGACCGAGGACATCGCAATGCGGAAGCCCTCGCCCTCCTCGCCGAGGCGGTTCGCGACAGGAACCCGAACGTCCTCAAGGACCAGTTCCCCGGTCTCCATCGGCCGGAAGCCGATCTTGTTCTTGAAGGTCGCGCGGCCAACGCCCGGCCAATCCGGCTCCACCAGGAAGGCGGTGATGCCCTTGCGGCCGGCGCTTGCGTCCACCGTGGCGAAAGTGAGAATCCAGCGGCAGGAATTGATCATCGATATCCAGACCTTGCTGCCATTGAGGACATAATGGTCCCCCTCGCGCACTGCCCGCGTCTTCATTGAGGCGACGTCGGAGCCGGTATGGGTTTCGGTCAGAGCGAATGCGACCGGACCTTCGCCGCGAGCGAGCGGGACGAGGTATTTCTGCTTTTGCTCCTCATTGCCGAAGCGAAGCACACTGATCCCGCCGACACCGCTCGCCCAACTCGCCGCTCCAGCCATCGCCTGGCATGTGCGCGCCAGTTCCATGATAACCAGGGCGTAGGTCTGGTGGTCCATAGCGGCGCCGCCGTATTCTTCAGGGACGACACCACCCGTCAGTCCCAGCTTGCCCATCTCCGCGTATAGATCGAGAGGGAACGTCTCCTCGCGATCGTAGTCACGCACCCGTGGCTGAATTCGCTCGACGGCGAAGCGCCGCGCCATATCGCAAATCGCGACCTGCTCCGCGCGCAACTCAAAATCCATGGCAAAAACCTTTCCCTAGCTTGACGAGCATCCAAAACCCCGTGAGCGCCCACGAACAGATGTGCGATCCGACCGAACATCGCGCGCACAGCCCATCGAAGACTGATGGCTATGGCCGATCCATCGGCCGCTCTCTTTGAAACCGCCCCAGCGCGGCGCCAACGTTCGTGGCGCTTCCCGAATTGGCCGTAATTGTTTCATAGGTCCGATAACCGTCAGACGCGCAATCGAGACATGTCACCGTACCCTCAGAAACTGATTGATTTTGGAATATCTATCAAAAATTGTCAAATCACATTTTGCGGCCCAATGTCCATCGAGGACACGACTTTGTCCGGACGCCCGGCTCGATTGCTGAAGAAGCAGGGGTGACGGCTTCTCGGGGCGGCCTTTGGGCCGACAACGCCGGCGGCGGAAAGTCGTTGGTGCACCCGATCACCATAAACACGTCATCGACGCGCACCGCGGCGCACCGCTTAACTCCATATATCTACCAATAACTATCAAATAGCTTGACAGAGACAGATTTTTTCTGGAGGACTTGGCAGGCTGCAAAGCGATCCCATTGCCAGAATGCGCAAAGTTGGAGATGCGCGGGGGTTCCGCTGCGGATCGATTGCACGGGCGGGGCGAGAGCGCATGAACGCAAGCCCCCTTGTGCGACAAATAACAACCGGAGGATTCCATGAAGTCTGTATCACGTCGAAGTGTGCTGGGAACGGGCGCGGCCGCCGTCGCCCTTTTCGCAATCGGGTCTCCGCGCGTTCGCGCCCAGGAGGTCACACGGCTGCGATTCGCGCACACGCTGCCCGAGTCCAGTGCGTTCCAGGATGGCGCCATGCGCCTTGCCGAAGAGGTCAAGGAGCGCTCGAACGGAGCGCTGGAG
>JADQCC010000279.1 GCA_016278295.1 Roseovarius sp.
AGCGCACCGATTAAATTTTTTGCGGGAAAGCAGACATAAAGTGCCCTGAAAAACCGTCGGGTCGCCTGCCCCCGGACAGGCGATGGCGCGCCTCAACGCAATGGCGACTCAAGGCCACGGCAGCCCCACCGCTTTGCCCTAGGATGCGGCCTCGTCCGACGGCCCCCGCCCCACCACCACACACCCCAGCGTCACCCGCAGCGCGTCGGCCAGGTCGTCCACCGTCTCGGTGGACACGAACAGCCCGCCGGTGGCATCGGGCAGACATTTCGCCACCGTCTGTCCATCCAGCGCCTTTGCCTCGGGGCTGTTCCACGAAAACGGGTCATAGACCACGCGAAAGCCGATGACGTGCACGGTCAGCCCCGGCGCCGTCTCGGCCAGCCGCGCGCCCAATGCGCAGGGTGTGCCGCCGCAGGTCTCGTTGCCGTCGGTTACCAGCACCACGATCCCCTCGCCGCCCAGCACGTCCGCCGCCGCCGCGACCGAGGCCGCGAGCGGCGTCAGGCCACCGGGGACAAGCCCCTCTATCCCCGCCACCACCGCCGCGCCTGCATCGGCGCGGGGGGCAAAGCGCAGGTCGATCCCCGAGCAGGCGTTGCCGCCGCCCGGTCCGTAGGTCAGCAATCCCACCCGCCGGTAGGCCGCGATGTCCGGCATCGCGGCGCGCACCGCGCGGCGCGCGTCCTCGATTCTGGTGGGCGCGGTCGGGTCATGGCCCACCTCACCCATCGAGCCCGACCCGTCGAACACCAGCATCGCATCGCGCGTGCAGCCCCCCGCCGCCTGCGGCGCGGGGGCCGGCAGGGCAGTGGCGGCAAGGGCAAGACAAAGGGGCAGGGCGCGCATGTGCAGGTTCCGTGACAGGGACTCATCACAGCGTAACGCGCCCGCGCCCGATGTCCATAACTCGGTGTCCATGAAAAGGGTTTTGATGGCACCGCGCGGGCCAAGCGGCTAGGCTCGCCCCATGCGGACCATCGAGTACTTCTATTCGGCCCACTCGGCCTTTGCCTGGCTCGGCTCGGCGCGCCTGTCGGAAATCTGCGCCCGCCACGGCGCGCGGCTGCTGCACAAGCCCATCGAGCTGTCCCCGGTGGTCGAGGCGGCGGGCGGCCAGCCCTTCTCCGGGCGCGCACAGCCGCATGTGGATTACTTCTTCGGTCGCGATATAGAGCATTGGGCCGAGTATCGCGGCGTCGCCGTGATCCACCGCCGCCCCACCCATCACGACGCACCGCTCGCCCTGCCCAACGGTGCGATCATCGCGGCGCAGGATGCGGGGCAGGGGGCCGATGCGCTGGCCCACGCGATTCTCGGCGCGCATTGGCGCGACGATGCCGATATCTCGGACCCGGCGACGCTCGCGCCGCTGATCGCGGGATGCGGCCTGGATGCCGACGCGATACTCGCCGCCGCGCGCGCCGCGCCGGTGCAGGCGCTGCACCGCGCCAACACCGCAGAGGCGATCGCACGCCATGTCTTTGGCTCGCCCACCTATGTCGTCGGCGGCGATCCGTTCTACGGTCAGGACCGGCTTGCATTGGTAGAGCGCGCGCTCACCCGGCCCTTTGCCCCAAGCACATGGCGCAACCCGCCCGTGGGCTGACCGACGGGCGGGCAACTCGGCCCTTGATCCCCGCGCGACCTGCGTCTATACGCCCCCGGTGGCCCGAGGGCCCTCATCAACCAGCAAAGCCGCGTTCGGCCGCTCCCGTCGCTGGGGGCCGCATCCGGCAAGGAGAAGCGACAATGAAACTGCACGAACTTCGTGACAACGACGGCGCGACCAAGCGCAAGAAACGCATCGGCCGCGGCCCCGGCTCCGGCATGGGCAAGATGGGCGGACGCGGCATCAAGGGCCAGAAATCCCGCTCCGGCGTGGCGATCAAGGGCTACGAGGGCGGCCAGATGCCGCTCTACCAGCGCCTGCCCAAGCGCGGCTTCACCAAGCCGAACCGCAAATCCTACGCGGTGGTCAACCTCGGCCTCATCCAGAAATTCATCGAGGCCGGCAAGATCGACGCCGCCCAGCCGATCACCGAGGACGTGCTCGTGGCCTCGGGCCTCGTGCGGCGCAAGCTCGACGGCATCCGTGTGCTGGCCAAGGGCGAGGTGAGCGCCAAGCTCGACCTGCAAGTGTCCGGCGCGTCGAAATCCGCCATCGCGGCGGTGGAGCAGGCCGGGGGCAGCCTCACGGTCACGACGGCGCAGACCGCCGAATAAAGAGGTTGTGAGCGGGCCTGCGCCCGCTTACATACGCCTCAGGTTTTCCTATGACGCCGCCTGAGCTGAAAACCGGCTTTGGCGGCGTTCGCACATGAGAGAGACCCGCGCATGGTATCTGCAGCAGAGCAAATGGCCGCCAACACAAGCTGGTCCGCGCTTGGCAAGGCGACCGATCTCCGCAACCGCATCCTGTTCACGCTCGGGCTGCTGATCGTCTACCGGCTGGGCACCTTCATTCCCGTCCCCGGCATCGACGGCGCGGCGCTTCGTGAATTCATGGAGGGGGCGCAGGCCACCATCGGCGGGATGCTGTCGATGTTCACCGGCGGCGCGTTGGGGCGGATGGGCATCTTCGCGCTCGGCATCATGCCCTACATCTCGGCCTCGATCATCGTGCAGCTGCTGTCGGCGATGGTGCCCACGCTCCAGCAGTTGAAGAAAGAGGGCGAGCAGGGCCGCAAGAAGCTCAACCAGTACACGCGCTACGGCACGGTGGGGCTTGCGACGCTGCAAAGCTACGGCCTCGCGGTCAGCCTGCAATCCGGCGACATGGTCACCGATCCGGGCCTGTTCTTCATCGCGTCGTGCATGATCACGCTGGTCGGCGGCACCATGTTCCTGATGTGGCTGGGCGAGCAGATCACCGCGCGCGGCGTGGGCAACGGCATCTCGCTCATCATCTTCGTGGGCATCATCGCCGAGGTTCCCGCGGCCCTGGCACAGTTCTTCGCCTCGGGCCGCTCGGGCGCGATCAGCCCGGCGGTCATCATCGGCGTGATGGTGATGGTGGTGGCGGTCATTGCCTTCGTGGTGTTCATGGAGCGCAGCTTGCGCAAGATCCACATCCAGTACCCGCGCCGGCAGGTGGGGATGAAGGTCTATGACGGCGGCTCGTCGCACCTGCCGGTCAAGGTCAATCCGGCGGGCGTGATCCCGGCGATCTTCGCCTCGTCGCTCTTGCTGCTGCCCGCCACCATCGGCACGTTTTCGGGCAATGCCACCAGCCCGGTGATGTCCACGATCCTCGCCTATTTCGGCCCCGGGCAGCCGCTCTACCTGCTGTTCTTCACCGGGATGATCGTGTTCTTCACGTATTTCTACACGTTCAACGTGGCGTTCAAGCCCGATGACGTGGCCGAGAACCTCAGGAACCAGAACGGGTTCGTGCCCGGCATCCGCCCGGGCAAGCGCACCGAGCAATTCATCGAATACGTCCTCAACCGCATCCTCGTGCTGGGGTCGGCCTATCTCGTGGGGGTCATGCTCCTGCCGGAAATCCTGCGCAGCCAGTTCGCGATTCCGTTCTATTTCGGCGGCACGTCGGTGCTCATCGTGGTCTCGGTGACGATGGACACGATCCAGCAGGTGCAATCGCATCTTCTGGCCCATCAATACGAGGGGCTGATCGAGAAATCGCAACTGAGCGGCAAGGGCCGCAAGAAGGGACGCCGCAAGGGAGGGGCCCGCCGATGAACATCATTCTCCTGGGACCGCCGGGCGCGGGCAAGGGCACGCAGGCGCAGATGCTTGTCGACAGCCGCGACATGATCCAGCTCTCCACCGGCGACATGCTGCGCGAGGCCAAGGACAGCGGCTCCGAGATGGGCCGGATCGTGGCCGACGTGATGGCGCGCGGCGACCTGGTGACCGACGAGATCGTGATCGGCCTGATCCGCGAGAAACTGCAAGGCGACAAGCGCGGCGGGTTCATCTTCGACGGCTTCCCGCGCACGCTGGCGCAGGCGGACGCGCTCGCCGCCCTGCTCGACGAGCAGGGCGAGACGCTCGACGCCGTGGTGGAGATGCAGGTCGATGACGAGACGCTGGTCAGGCGCATCGTCGGCCGCGCCGCCGAGGCCGCCGCCGCCGGGCAACCCGTGCGCGCCGACGACAACGAGGACAGCGTCCGCCACCGGCTGATGGAGTACTACAAGAAAACCGCGCCGCTCATCGGCTATTACCACGCCAAGGGCCAGCTTGCCTCCGTCGATGGCATGGGCAGCATGGACGAGGTCAGGGTGGCGATCGCGGCGGCGCTCGACAAATGACCGGGCGGGGGCTTGACGCCCCCTTCATTTCCCCATAACCAGCCCTATCTCGCACGCGAGAGCGATTCCCGCCGGGGGCGGCCCGGTGGTATCGACATCCCGAATTCAGCTGCGGCCCGGAGCGGTAATCGCCTCGGGCCTGCGTTGTGAAAAAAGGTTCTGGAACTACGGAACCGCAACGAAAAGGAAAAGACACTTGGCACGTATCGCCGGCGTTAACATCCCGACATCGAAACGGGTGCCCGTCGCCCTCACCTACATCACCGGAATCGGCCCCTCCTCGGCGCGGGCCATCTGCGATGCCACCGGCATCGACCAGGCCCGCCGCGTCAACGAACTGTCGGACGCCGAGGCACTGGCCCTGCGCGAGCATATCGACGCCAACTACACCGTCGAGGGCGACCTGCGCCGCGAAACGCAGATGAACATCAAGCGCCTGATGGACCTCGGTTGCTATCGCGGGCTGCGCCACCGCCGCAACCTGCCGGTCCGCGGCCAGCGCACCCATACCAACGCCCGCACCCGCAAGGGCCCGGCGAAACCCATCGCCGGCAAGAAGAAATAAGGGAGGGCAACAGATATGGCACGCGATACCAAACGCACGAAAAAGAAGGCCTCCAAGAACATCGCCACAGGTGTGGCGCATGTGAACTCGTCCTTCAACAACACCAAGATACTGATCTCCGACGTGCAGGGCAACGCCATCGCATGGTCGTCGGCTGGCACGATGGGTTTCAAGGGCTCGCGCAAGTCGACCCCCTACGCCGCGCAGCTTGCCGCCGAAGACGCCGGCAAGAAGGCGCAGGAACACGGGATGCGCACGCTCGATGTCGAGGTCCAGGGCCCCGGCTCGGGCCGCGAATCGGCGCTGCGCGCGCTCGCGGCGGTGGGGTTCAACATTACCTCGATCCGCGACGTGACGCCGATCGCGCATAACGGCTGCCGTCCGCCGAAGCGTCGCCGCGTCTGACAGGATCGTCTACCAACCGGGCCGCGCCATCCGCGCGGCCCGTCACGTCATTTGAAAACCTCGGGCGTCGCAGCCCACCGGACATGGGGCGGCGACAGGAATGGAGGGATGCATGATCCACAAGAATTGGGCCGAGCTGGTCAAACCGACACAGCTCGAGATCAAGCCGGGCAACGATCCGCTGCGCCAGGCGGTTGTCGTGGCCGAGCCGCTCGAGCGCGGCTTCGGCCTCACGCTCGGCAACGCGCTGCGGCGCGTGCTGCTCTCGTCGCTCCAGGGCGCGGCGATCACCGCGGTGCAGATGGACAACGTGCTGCACGAGTTCTCCAGCGTGCCGGGTGTGCGCGAGGATGTCACCGACATCGTGCTCAACCTCAAGGGCGTGGCCATCCGCATGGAGGTCGAGGGCCCCAAGCGGCTGACCGTCAACGCCAAGGGGCCGGGCGTCGTCACCGCCGGTGACATTTCCGACAGTGCCGGCATCGAGATCCTCAACCGCGATCACGTCATCTGCCACCTCGACGAGGGGGCGGAATTCTACATGGAGCTGACGGTGAATACCGGCAAGGGCTATGTCGCCGCCGACAAGAACAAGCCCGAGGACGCGCCCATCGGCCTGATCCCGATCGACGCGATCTATTCGCCGATCACCAAGGTCAGCTACGAGGTGCAGCCCACCCGCGAGGGGCAGGTGCTCGATTACGACAAGCTGACCATGAAGATCGAGACCGACGGCGCCATCACCCCCGAGGATGCCGTCGCCTACGCCGCGCGTATCATCCAGGATCAGCTGTCGATCTTCGTCAACTTCGACGAGCCGGAAACGGCAGGCCGCCAGGACGACGACGACGGCCTCGAGTTCAACCCGCTCCTGCTGAAGAAGGTGGACGAGCTCGAACTCAGCGTGCGGTCGGCCAACTGCCTCAAGAACGACAACATCGTCTATATCGGCGATCTCATCCAGAAGACCGAGGCCGAGATGCTGCGCACGCCGAA
>JADQCC010000041.1:0-3257 GCA_016278295.1 Roseovarius sp.
GCCCGCGCCCGCCGCCCCGCGCCCGCCCGCCCAGGGCGACGACGGCCCGTCTGTCCGCAGCGAGGCACTTGCCGCTTATTACGCGCGAACTGAGCGCGACCTCAAGGCCCGCGGCCTCTTGCGCGTCGATGGCGGCGGGCCCGACACGCCCTTCACCGAGACCGACCTGATGCGCAACTTCGAGCGCGTCGCGTTCTTCGACGAATACGCGCCAGGTGCCGGATTTCGATCGCCCACGGGCCGTGCCGGCGGTCTGCGGAAATGGATGTCACCGGTGCGCGTCGGGGTGGAATTCGGCGCCTCGGTGCCCGAGAAACAGCGCGCGGCGGATCGCGCCACGCTCGACGACTACACCGTGCGGCTCGAGCAAGTCGCACGGCATCCGATCACGATGGTGAGCCGCGGAGCCAATTTCCACGTTCTGGTCATGAGCGAGGACGACCGCGCCGAGGGATTGGCCCGCATCCGTCGCATCGCCCCCGAAATCGACACTGCCACTCTTGGCGTGTTCCGTGACATGCCGCGCAGCATCCATTGCCTCGTTGTGGCCTTTTCCGACCGGGGCAACCCGTATTCCTACGACCGCGCGATCGCCTGGGTGCGCGCCGAACACCCACCACTCATGCGCGAGTCGTGCTTCCAGGAAGAGATCGCGCAGGGCCTTGGACTGGCTAATGACAGCCCGCGCGCGCGGCCCTCGATCTTCAACGACGATGACGAGTTCGCGTGGCTGACCTCCCATGACGAAATGCTGCTGCGCCTGCTCTACCATCCAGACCTCTCCCCCGGCATGACCCCCGACGAAGCCCGCCCCATCCTCCGCCGCCTGCTGGACGAATGGCAGGCGGGGCCGGTGTGACCCGTTCGCAAAGGAGCCTTCCCATATGCCCATCTTCGATTTCCTCTCCGGCCAGTTCATCGACGTCATCCACTGGACCGACGACACGCGCGACACGATGGTCTGGCGGTTCGAGCGCGAGGGCCACGAGATCAAGTACGGCGCCAAGCTTACCGTGCGCGAGGGGCAGGCCGCCGTGTTCGTCCACGAGGGGCAGCTCGCGGATGTGTTTACCCCCGGTCTCTACATGCTGGAAACCAACAACATGCCGGTGATGACCTCGCTCCAGCACTGGGATCATGGCTTTCGCTCGCCCTTCAAGTCGGAAATCTACTTCATCGCCACGACGCGGTTCACCAATCTGAAATGGGGCACCAAGAGCCCGATCATGCTGCGCGACCCGGAATTCGGCCCCACCCGCATCCGTGCCTTCGGCACCTATACCGTGCGCGTCGCCGAACCGGCCAGGTTCCTCTCGGAAATCGTCGGCACCGACGGCGAGTTCACCATGGACGAGATCAGCTACCAGATCCGCAACATCATCGTGCAGGCGTTCAGCCGCATCATCGCAGGAAGCGGCATCCCGGTGCTCGACATGGCCGCCAACACGCGCGACCTGGGCAAGCTGGTGGCCGGCGAGATCACCGGAATCGTGTCGGAATACGGGTTGGAGATACCAGAATTTTACATTGAAAACATATCATTGCCGACCACTGTTGAAGCAGCTTTGGACAAACGCACCTCGATGGGGATCGCGGGCGACCTGTCGCGCTTCACCCAGTATTCGACTGCCGAGGCGATGACCGCGGCGGCCAAGAACCCGAGCGGCGGCGGCGGCATCGGCGCCGGTCTCGGCATGGGGATGGGCATGGCAATGGCGCAACAGATGGCCGATCAGGGGCCATGGGGCGCGCGACCCGCACAAGAACAGGGGCAGGCAGCCCCGCCGCCCCCGCCGGTCGAGCATGTCTGGCACATCGCCGAAGGCGGCCAGACCCACGGCCCCTATTCCAAGGCGCGGCTGGGGCGCATGGTGACGGAGGGCGGCCTGACGCGCGACACGCTCGTCTGGACCGCCGGGCAGGACGGCTGGAAGCGCGCCGAGGATGTTGCTGAACTGGCACAACTTTTCACCGTCATGCCCCCGCCTCCGCCCCCGCCCCCGGACGCCTGAGGCGATACCTGCTATCACGTCGAGATGATTTTGTAACTGACCTGAAGGCCCGATGTCCGCCACCCCGCCCCCCGCCCCCGTCAAGACCGAACACCGCTTCCCCTGCGCAAGCTGCGGGGCGGATTACCGCTATGATCCGGGCGGCGACCGGCTGATCTGCGATCACTGCGGCGACGTGGCCGGGATCGAGACCGGCGGGCCCTGGCAGGGTGGCATCAGGGAGCTTGAGTTCGCCGCCGCGCTGGGCGACCAACTGCCCGCGCAGGAGATGGAGGAAATCCGCGTCACCACCTGCACAAGCTGCGGCGCGCAGGTCGATCTGGGCAGCGACATCCACGCCACCGAATGCCCGTTCTGCGCCTCGCCTGTGGTTACCGATACCGGCACGCGGCGCCATATCAAGCCACGGGCATTGTTGCCTTTTTCGCTGGACGGGGAGCAGGCCCGCACGGCGATGACCGACTGGCTGGGGCGGCTGTGGTTCGCGCCCTCGGGGTTGCAGGAGTACACCCGCAAGGGCCGGAAGATGCAGGGCATTTACGTGCCCTACTGGACCTTCGACGCCGACACCAAGTCGCAGTACCGCGGCGAGCGTGGCACCGTCTATTACCAGACACGCACTGTCACGAGAAACGGAAAACGTCAGCAAATTCAAGTTGCTAAGGTTAGGTGGAGGGCGGTGTCGGGGCGGGTGGCGCGGGTCTTCGACGACGTGCTGGTGCTGGCGTCCACCGCCCTGCCGAAACGCTATACCGACGCGCTGGAGCCGTGGGATATGTCGGCGCTGGTGCCTTACGCGCCGGAATACCTCGCAGGGTTTCGCGCCGAGGGGTACAGCGTTGATATTGAACAAGGATTCGCGCAGGCGCGCGACAAGATGGACGCGATCATCGCCCGCGACATCCGGTTCGATATCGGCGGCGACCGGCAACGCATCCATGACATCGACACCGAGGTGCGGGACGTCACTTTCAAGCACATCCTGCTGCCGGTCTGGCTCGCAACCTACAGGTTCAGGGGACGAACCTACAGGTTCGTGGTCAACGCCCGCACCGGCCGGGTGCAGGGCGAGCGGCCGTGGTCAGCCTGGAAGATCGCGGTCGCCGTGGTGATCGGCCTCGCGGTGGCGGGCGGGATCGGTTACGTGGTGGCGCTCGAACAGGGCGGGTTCTGATGCGCGCGTCCCTGGCGATCAGGATCACCCGCGCCCATGCCGACGGCGCGGCGAGCGATGTCATCACCGGT
>JADQCC010000041.1:3357-6197 GCA_016278295.1 Roseovarius sp.
TGGCCGGGCACAGAGGACCCCGCATGACAGACCAATTCGACACGCTGCGCGGCCTGCTGGACGCGCGCCATTCCTGCCGCGCCTTCCTGCCCGCCCCGGTGGAGGACGAGGTGATCGCGCGGATCGTGCAGGCGGCGGGCCGCGCGCCGTCGTGGTGCAACGCGCAGCCCTGGCAGGTGACGGTGACGCGCGAGGCGGAAACCGAGCGGTTCCGCCGCGCATTGCTTGACGCCGTCCACAATGACACGCCAGGCCCCGACCTGCCGTGGCCCGAGCGCTATCCGGGCGCGCATGGCGCGCGGCGGCGCGAATGCGGGCTGCAACTTTACGAGGCGGTCGGCATCGCCCGCGAGGATCGCGCCGCGCGGGCCGAGCAAAGCATGGAGAACTATCGCCTTTTCGGCGCGCCGCACGTCGCCATCGTGCATTCCGAGGCCGCGCTGGGGCCCTATGGCGCGATGGACACGGGCGGCTTCGTCACCGCCTTCATGCTGGCGGCGGCGACCCTGGGGGTGGGCAGTATCGCGCAAGCCTCGGTGGCGGCCTATGCGCCGTTCGTGCGCGCGCATTTCGACCTGCCGGAGACGCGGCTGATCCTGTGCGCGATCTCGTTCGGGCGGCCCGATCCGACCCATCCCGCCAACCGCTTTCGCACCACGCGGGCGGCGCTCGACGAGGTGCTCGACCTCAGAGGGTAGAAAGCACGCCGCCGCGTCAGGCTTGCATTCGCGCGCCGCGCTGGCTTTGCTGCCGGCAACAGGAGGGACGATCATGCGCAAGCTGTGGAAATGGGCCGGACGGATCGTGCTGGCCCTGATTCTGGCGGCGGCGGTGGTTGGGCTATGGAAGCGCGAGGAAATCGCGCGGCTCGTCGCCGTCAACACACTGTTTTCCGAGGAAAAGATCGTTGCGAATTTCTCGGGAATGGAGCGCGCGTTTCTCACCGTGCCGGTACCGCGCGG
Organism: Roseovarius sp.; assembly: GCA_016278295.1. GTDB lineage: Bacteria > Pseudomonadota > Alphaproteobacteria > Rhodobacterales > Rhodobacteraceae > Roseovarius. Next base: position 4,320 of record JADQCC010000041.1, read on the forward strand.
GGACGGGCCGGTATCGGACCTGCCGCAAGGCCCGGAGATGACCCTGCCCGCCGATGTGACCGGCTGGATCGGGGCGCGCGCCGTTACCTCGCTTCTTGTGCTGCATAAGGGCCGCATCGCGCATGAGAGCTATCACCTCGGCACCACCGCGCAGGACCGGCGGATAAGCTGGTCCGTGGCAAAGAGTTTTCTTGCCGCGCTCGTCGGCATCTCGCTCGAACGCGGCGAGATCGAGTCGCTGGACGATCCGGTGACGGCTTATGCGCCGCGTCTGGCGGGCAGCGCCTATGACGGGGTGACGCTGCGGCAGCTTTTGCAGATGACGAGCGGCGTGGAATTCGACGAGGATTACCTCGACTACGATTCGGATATCAACCGCATGGGCCGGGTGCTGGCGCTGGGCGGCTCGATGGACGGGTTCGCCGCCGGGCTGAGCGCGCGCGCCGCGCCACCGGGGACGCGGTGGAAATACGTCTCCATCGACACGCACGCGCTGGCGATGGCGCTGCGCGGGGCCACCGGGCGCGCCCTGCCCGGCCTGCTGTCGGAGCGGATCATCGCGCCGTTGGGGGTCGAGGCGGAGCCCTATTACATCACCGATGGTGACGGCGTGGCCTTTGCGCTGGGCGGGCTGAACCTGACGACGCGCGATTATGCCCGGTTCGGGCTGATGGTGGCGCGGATGGGCCGCTATGGCGGGCAGCAGATCGTGCCCGCCGGCTGGACCGCCGCCTCGACGGTGCCGAGCGCGCCGACGCAAGAGGGCGCGCTGCAATACGGGCTGCACTGGTGGATGCCCGCCGACGCGCGCGACGGCGAATTCTATGCACACGGCATCTATGGCCAGTATATCTACATCGACCGCGCCCGCGACGTGGTGATCGTGGTGACATCGGCCGATCGCGGCTTTCGCGAGCCGGGGGTCAGTGAAGGCAATATCGACGCGCTGCGCAATATCGCGGCAGAGCTCTGAGCGCCGCTTGCCTGTGCGCGCCGGGGCGCTATGATCCCCGGGCGAGCCGGGACGCGATACGCGGCCCAAGCCAGCCTTTCACTCCAACACGAAGGAAGGGCACGACATGACATTCATCGCCATGAACCGGTTTCGCGTGAAGCCGGGCTTCGAGGACGGTTTCGAGCGGATGTGGGCCGAACGCGAGGGCCGTCTGGCCAGCGTCCCCGGCTTTCGCGAGTTTCGCCTGCTGAGGGGGCCAGAGGGCGACGGCCACCGGCTCTATTCCAGCCATGTCATCTGGGAGAGCCGCGCGGCGTTCGAGGCGTGGACGAAATCCGACGCCTTTCGTGCCGCGCACAAGGGTGCGGGCAACCGGACCACGCAGGACGCGCTGATGGGCCCGCCGGAATTCGAAGGGTTCGAGACGGTGCTCGAGGAAAGCTGACGCCCCGGGAGGGACTGAGAGAATGCAGATGGACGATCCTGAGAACGTGCTGGGCGGGGCGCTGGCGAAATGCTCGTCCGATCCCGTGACCGGGTTCTTTCGCGACGGGTACTGCAACACCTGCGCCGAGGATCGCGGCAGCCACACGGTCTGCGCGGTGATGACCGCCGAGTTCCTGGCCTTCTCCAAGTATGTCGGCAACGACCTGAGCACGCCACGCCCGGAATTCGGCTTTGCCGGGCTGAAACCCGGGGATCAGTGGTGCCTGTGCGCCGCGCGGTTCCTTCAGGCGCACGAAGAGGGCTGCGCGCCGCGGGTGCGGCTCGCGGCCACCCATGCCCGCGCGCTCGACATCGTACCGCTGGAGGTGTTGGAGCAGCACGCCGCCGCCTGAGCTCTGACGGTGCGCCGCGGCCCTGTTGCGGTCGTTGGGCATGATGCGATGAGCCGCGCGGGCGCCAGCCCACGGGTTGGCGAT
>JADQCC010000246.1 GCA_016278295.1 Roseovarius sp.
GGGCGGCGTCACCACCGACCGCCTGCCGCGCATCGGCGAGACGCCGCCCGAACAAGGGGCCGCCACGGCTGAGCCCGAGCCCGACACCGCGGCTGAGGCGCAGGGCGCGCTCGCCCGCAACGCCGTCGAGGTCGATGTGCCGCCCGACAAGCCGCTGATGGCCATCGTGCTGATCGACGAGGGGCAGGACGCGCTTGGGCTCGCGGCACTCGAGGCGTTTCCCTACCCGCTGAGCATCGCCATCCCCGCCAGCCGCGCGGACGCGGCGCAGGCGGCGGCGCGCTATCGCGAGGCCGGGTTCGAGGTGCTGCTCGTCGCCAACCTGCCCGAGGCCGCGACCCCCGCCGATGTCGAAACCGCGATGTCCGCCTGGCTCGACCGCGTGCCGCAGGCGGTCGCGGTGATCGAGGGTGACGGCACCGGCCTTCAGACCTCGCGCGAGGCCAGCGCGCAGCTTGCCCCGATCCTGCTGGAGAGCGGCCACGGCCTCGTGATGCGGCCCAACGGGCTCGACACCGCGCGCAAGCTCATCGCGCGCGAGGGCGTGCCGGCGGCGACGTTGTTCCGCGATTTCGACGCAGAAGGGCAGGATGCCGCCGCCGTGCGCCGTTTTCTCGACAACGCGGCGATGCGCGCCACGCAGCAGGATGAAGGCGTCATCATGGTCGGCCGGCTGCGCGCCGACACGATCAGCGCGCTCCTGCTCTGGGGCCTTCAGGACCGCGCGTCGAGCGTGGCCCTCGTGCCGGTCTCGGCGGTGCTGCGGCAGGGCGCGGCGGAATAGCGGCTCAGGCCCGCGTCTCGCGCCATTCGCCCGGCGCGAGCCCGTCCAGCGCCCAGCCCCCCACCCGCCAGCGCACCAGCCGCAGGGTGGGGTGGCCGACATGCGCGGTCATGCGGCGTACCTGCCGGTTGCGCCCCTCGGTGATGGTGATTTCCAGCCAGCGATCGGGCACCGACTTGCGATACCGCACCGGCGGATCGCGGGGCCACAGGTCCGGCGGGTCGATCAGCCGCACACGCGCGGGCCGCGTCGGTCCGTCCTTGAGCACGACACCCCGCTGCAGCGCTGCAAGCGCGCCGTCGTCCGGCACCCCCTCGACCTGCACGAGATAGGTTTTTTCCGCCTTGTAACGGGGGCTTGCGATGCGATCCTGAAGCTTTCCATCATCGGTCAGCAACAACAGCCCCTCGCTGTCGCGATCCAGCCGCCCGGCGGGATAGACGCCGGGCAACCCGATGAAATCCGACAGCGTCGCACGCGGGCCGCCCCCGGTGCCCCGGTCGGTGAATTGCGACAGCACCCCGCAGGGCTTGTTGAACAGGACGAGGCGGGCCATGCCCGCCTCTTGCCCCACAGGGGCGTGCGCCACAAGCGCTCAGTTGGCGGGGCGCGGCTCCAGCATGGTTGATACAAGCATGTTGCTCAAAAGTGGCGCCCGGTTTTGAGCTTCCCGGACACGCGAAATCAATGGATCAGAGAGCGTTGCGTGAATGCGAATGAACGCAACTCCAAGAATGCACCTTGGTCAGCCACCCCCGTGCCTTGGCATGGATCAACCCGGTTCAAGGGGTGCGCGCGATGACATCCGGCTGCGGTTGGCCTGGAGGGGACGTTGAGGTGAGCCGCGCGATCGACGGGCCGTGGGGGCAGCCCGGCGCTCGCGCGGCGGTGCTTTCAGCACCTTGATTCCGCGCATTGGCACCAAGGCCTGAATGACATGGTGTGTTTGCGGTGATCGCTCTCCTCGGGCGAACGAGGCCCAGTAGACTGGCCTCACAAATCACAAGCCGTAGAGGAGAACGACCATGTCCCATTATGTTGGCCTGGATGTATCCGTCAAATCTGTTTCGATCTGTGTAGTTAACACGCAGGGCACAGTCCTGGCGCGGGGGGAGACGGCGTCGGATCCGGAGCGGATTGCGTCCTTCACCCACAAGCACGCGCCTGATCCGGAGCGCGTGGTGCACGAGAGCGGGATACTTGCCATTTGGTTGACCCGCGAGTTGGAAAAGCGCGGATTGCCGATCATCTGCATAGACGCACGCCTTGCGCACAAGGCCTTGTCGGGGCGGATCAACAAGTCCGATCCGGGCGACGCGGAAGGTTTGGCGCATCTCGCGCGTACCGGCTGGTTCACACAGGTTCACATTCGAAGCGAGGCCTCCGAGCGGGTTCGTGTGTTGATCGGAACCCGGGAACGCCTCATTCGCTGCGCAAAGACCTGGAAGGGCTTGTGCGCGGTATCCTGAAGCCCTTTGGGGTTTGTATGGGCGCCGTGCACCGTACCAGGCTGCGGCGGAGTTTTCGTGACCAGCTTGCCGAGGCGGCCACCTCCGCGCCGCCCGCGCCCTGCGATCCTAGCCCTCTTCGGGGCGCATGACGAGGCAGGTGGTGGTGCCGGTGGCGTAGAGCCGGTCGTCGTCCCGCCCGCGTAATTCACCGCGCGCCACGGCGGTGCTGCGGCCGCGGTGCTGGACCTCGCCCACGGCGCGCACAGGGATGCCGAGCGGCAGCGCGCGGGTAATGTTCACCGAAAAATCCAGCGTGGTGTACATCTCGCCCTGTGCGAGGTCGGTCATCACCGCGCATCCCATGCAACTGTCGAGGATGGCCCCGTACCAGCCGCCATGCACCCCGCCCATCGGGTTCATCGCATCGAACCGCGCCGCCCCCTCGAAGATCGCGCGCCCGCGCGTGGCCCCGGTGGGGGCAAAGCCCAGCGCCACGCCGATGGGCGGCGGCGGCAGGCGCCCCGCGATCATGTCCTCGACGAAGGCAAGACCCGAGCGTGCGAGGATCGCCGCGCGGTCGGGCAGGTCGGCGGGGGAGGTGGCGGGAATGCGTGGCATGGCGGACTCCGGTCTGGTCCGGCATTGGTAGGGTGCGGCCCCCGCCAAGGCAAGCACCGTGCCATCCGCCCTCGGCCCGGGGGCCGGGGCGCGGATGGCGCGGGCGCAGGTCTGGGTGCACGCGACCGGCCGGGGCCGGTCAGGCCACGTCGCGCAGCGCCACCCGCGGGGTGACGCCGAGTGCGTGGCACACGTCGCGGGTCAGATCGGGGCGGTTGAGCGTGTAGAAATGGAGGTCTTCCACGCCTTCCTCGATCAGGTCGCTGCACAGCTCGGTCGCGATGGCCGTGGCCAGCAGGTCGTGGCGGTCGTCGCGGATCGCCTTGGCAAAGGCGTCGTCGAGCCATGCCGGTATCTGCGTGCCGCAGGAGATGGCGAACTTGCGCGCGCCGGTCCAGTTCTCGACCGGCAGGACGCCGGGGATGATCGGTGCGTCGATCCCCGCCGCCGCGCAGGCGTCGCGGAAGCGCAGGAAGGTCTCGGCCTCGAAGAAGAATTGCGTGATCGCCTCGGTGGCGCCGGCGTCGATCTTGCGCTTGAGCCAGTCGACATCGGCCTTTTGGTCGGCGGCCTCGGGGTGTTTTTCGGGGTAGGCGCCGACGCGGATGGTGAATTTGCCGGTATCGGCCAGCGCCGAGATCAGCTCGCAGCTATCGGCAAAGCCATCGGGGTGGGGGGCAAAGCCATTCGAGCCCTTGGGCGGATCGCCGCGCAGGGCGACGATTTCAGACACGCCCGCGCGCGCGAACTGATCGGCGATGTCCAGCGTCTCGGCGCGGCTCGCATCGACGCAGGTGAGGTGCGCGGCGACGTTGAGGCCGGTGGCGTTGTGCAGGGCGCCCACCGCCTCGCGCGTCAGCTCGCGCGTGGTGCCGCCCGCGCCGTAGGTGACCGAGACGAAGCGGGGACCAAGCGGGGCGAGGGTGTGGATCGTGTCCCACAGGCGGAACGAGGCCTCGAGCGTCTTGGGGGGGAAGAACTCGAAGGAGATGCGCGGCGTTTTCATCGGGGTCATCCTGTCATGCTGTCATGCGAAGAACTGTCCCTGCTCTTGTTGCAGGCGCAGCATTGTGAGACAACTTCATTAATTTCATGGTTTGGATGAGGCGCGCTAATAATGCATATCGAGTTTCGCCATCTCCGCACGATCCGCGCGATTCACCATGCGGGGGGATTGGCGCGGGCGGCGGAGATGCTGCATATCACGCAATCGGCGCTCAGCCACCAGATCAAGGGGCTGGAGGACCAGGCCGGGGTGGAGCTTTTCGTGCGCCGGTCCAAGCCCTTGCGGCTGTCGGCGGCGGGGCAGCGCCTGCTGCGGCTGGCCGAGAAGATCCTGCCCGAGATCGAGGCGCTGGAGCACGAGTTCGAGGGGTTGCGCGAGGGCAGCGCCGGGCGGATGCACATCGCCATCGAATGCCACGCCTGTTTCGAGTGGCTGTTTCCGGTGCTGGAGCGGTTCCGCAAGAGCTGGGGCGAGGTGGACGTCGATATCCGGCCCGGTCTCGCGTTTGACGCGTTGCCCGCGCTGCAAAAGGAGGAGGTCGATCTCGTGGTGTCGTCGGACCCCGAGGACCTGCCGGGGATCACGTTCAAGCCGCTGTTCGACTACGAGCCGGTCTTTGTCGCCTCGTCGCAGCACCCGCTGGCGCAGAAGGCGTATGTGGAGGCGGCCGATTTTCAGGACGAGGTGCTGATTACCTACCCGGTGGATCGCTCGCGGCTCGATGTGTTCACCGAGTTGCTGACGCCCGCGCGGGTGGAGCCGCGCAGCATAAGGCAGGTGGAGCTGACGGCGGTGATCCTGCTGTTGGTGGCGTCCAATCGCGGGGTGGCTGTGCTGCCCGACTGGGTGGTGCGCGAGGTCAGGATGAGCGCGGACTACGTCACGCGCCCGCTGACGGCGGAGGGCAAGACCAAGCGGCTCTATGCCGCGATCCGCGAGGTGGACGGCGACAAGCCCTATATGGCGCACCTGATCCGGCTGGCGCGGGAAATCCCGGTGCGGATGCAGCGGGAGTAGAGGCGCGGCCTGACGGTGTGGCCTGACGGGTGCGCGTGTCGGGCCGTTACCGCAGCGCCGCCACCGCGATCACCGAGACCGTGACCAGCGCGATGCCAAGCCCCTCGCGCCGGGTGAGCCGCTCGCCGAAGACCAGGACCGAGGCCAGCAGCGAGAAGATCACCTCGACCTGCCCGACGGCAAACACCAGCGCCGCGCTTTGCAGCGTGAAGGCGGTGAACCAGCAGAGGCTGCCAGCCATGCCCGACAGCCCGATCCACACCGCCACCCGCCGCGCCGCCATGATGCGCGCAAGCTGTCCCGGCTCGCGCCATGCCAGCCAGAGCGCCAGCGCCGCCGTCTGCATGAGCGTCACCGCGGCGAGCGTCAGCCCTGCGCGCAACAGCGGATCGGTGCTCGCGATTTCGAGCGTCGCACCGCGATAGCCCACCGCCGAGACCGCAAAGAGTGCCCCCGAGCCGAGGCCCAGAAGCGCCGCGCGCGTGCCCAGCCGTCGCCACCAGCGCTCTGCCGTGCCGGGTGTCTGGGACAGGAACAGCACGCCCGCGAGCCCCAGGAGGATCGCGCCGAAGCCCGCCAGCCCGATCCGGTCGCCCAGCACCACCAGGCCGACCAGCGCGGTCTGTACCACCTCTGTCTTCTTGAAGGCGATGCCGACGGCGAAATTGCGCTCGGCGAAGAGGGCGATCACGGCCCAGGTGGCGAGGATCTGCGACAGCCCGCCCGCCACCGCGTAGGCCCAGAAGGCAGGTGTCATGCCGGGCCACGCGGCACCGGTGGCGACGAGGTAGCCGCCCGCGAGCACCACCACGAAGGGCGCGGAATAGAGAAACCGCGCGAGCGTCGCGCCGCCCATGCTGAGCGCGCCCATGCTCAGCCGCTTTTGCAGCACGAAACGAAGCGTCTGAAACGCCGCCGCCGCGATGGAGAGGAGGATCCAGGCGTTCATGGCCTGTCATGCACCGGATCGCAGAGAGAGGCCAGCACCGTTGCAGGGTGGGGGTGTCGGGAGTGGTCTGAAGCTGCCATTTGCATCCTGCCCCGCGCGGAATAGAGGCGCGCTTGCGCGCCGCCGCGCGAGGGCCCTGCCGCCCGTCGCACCAAAGGTGCGCCGATACTACCGGCACGCCTCTGGCGTGACGGGCGGGCGCTATTGCAACGCTGCAAGTGGCGGAAATAGAAGAGGTATCTTGCACCATAAATCGCA
>JADQCC010000176.1:0-3182 GCA_016278295.1 Roseovarius sp.
TAACGTCATAGAAGAAGGCAAGCTCGGCGGGCCGCAGGTGCGGATGGTGCGGGTGGCGGCGGCGCTCAACGACCGGGCCGAAACGCTGATCGTCATGCCACGGGCCAATTCCGTCCCGTTCCGCGAGATGTGCGCGCGCCATGATGTGCCTTATCGTGTCCTCCCGCTCACCCGGATCACCAGGGAATGGCGCGCGGCGCTGGCTTATGTCCTGTTCTCACCTTGGGAGGTGTGGCGCCTCGCCCGCCTGTTCCGCCGCGAGGGCGTCGATCTCGTGCACGCGTCGGGTGGCAGCTGGCAGGTGAAGGCGGTGATCGCCGCGCGGCTGGCCGGTATCCCCTCGGTCTGGCACCTCAACGACACGTCGATGCCCGGCTGGGTGCACGCGCTGTTTCGGATGGTTGCCCCTCTGGCGGATGGATTCATCTACAGCTCTTGCCGCGTCAGGGCGTATTATGGCCGATACGTGGGCGCGGACAGGCCATTTGCCTTTGTTCCGCCGCCGGTTGACGTTCATGAGTATCACCCGGACGCACCCTGCCCCGGAGATGAGCAAACGATGGCCCGGTTCGGCGACGACCCGGTCATCGCGACGGTCGGCAACGTCAACCCGATCAAGGGGCTTGAGACATTTATCCGTGCGGCGGCGCGATTGCGCGGCCTTGGGCATGGGGTACAGGCGGTGATCGTCGGCCCGATCTTCGATCGCCAGCGCGCGTATCACCGTCGGCTGATGGCACTGGCCCAAGACCTTGGCCTCGACAGCATCCATTTCGTCGGCGGCCACTCCGATGTACGGCCATTCCTGGCGCGCGCCGATGTCTATGTCTGCCCTTCGCTGTCCGAAAGCTGGGGCATGGCGCTTTGGGAAGCGATGGCGATGGCCCGCCCCGTGGTCAGCACCGATGTCGGCGACGTGGCACGCCATGTCCGCGATGGCGAGGCCGGGTTCATCGTGCCCGTGGGCGACGATGCGGCGATGGCCGAACGGATCGCGCGGCTGCTCGACGACCCGGACCGGCGGGCCCGGATGGGCGCGACCGCGCGCGAAACGGCAAAGGCGTTCCAGCCGCAGGAGATTGCCGGGCTGACACTGGGGATTTACCAGCGTGTGAAAGGAGATAGCGAATGCGGAGCCAATGGAAAGATGTGCTGACGATCCAAGCGGATATTCGTTGCGTTGTGGATAATATCGGCCGGACGACCGCCTGTTTCGACCGCACGGACATGGACGTGCTCGCTCCGGGACGGTATGTGCTGGTTCAAACGGCGCGGTGAAGCAGGAAAGGGGCGGACGTGAAAATCTCCATCATCATGGCCGCTTACAACTCGCAGGCCACCATCGGCCGGGCCATCGGGTCTTTCCTCGCGCAGGACCATCCCGACAAGGAACTCGTCGTCATCGACGGCGCCTCGAATGACGATACCTGCGCCATCGCCAAAGGCTTTGACAGCCCGGCGATCAAAGTCTTCAGCGAACGCGACGACGGCATCTATGACGCCCTGAACAAGGGGATCGCGCGGGCAGACGGCTCTGTCGTCGGGGTGTTGCACACGGACGACCTGTTTGCGCGGCACGACGTGCTGTCGCGGGTGGCAACGACCTTCGACAGTGGCGGCATGGATGGTGTGTACGGCGATCTGGAATATGTCGCCCGCGACAATCCCGATCGCGTGATCCGCTATTGGCGTTCGGGTGCCTACCGGCCGGCCCTGTTGAGGAAGGGTTGGATGCCGCCGCATCCGACCTTGTTCCTGCGTCGCGAGGTCTTCGACAAGCACGATGCCTATGACACCGGGTTCCGTATCGCCGCCGATTACGAAGCCATCCTGCGCTGGCTGGTCAGGGCCGAACTGGAATTGGCTTACATACCGCGTGTCCTGGTGCGGATGCGCGTCGGCGGCGAGAGCAATCGTTCGCTGGGCCGGGTCCTGCGCAAGAGCCGCGAGGATCTGTGCGCCATCCGTCGGCACGGGGTCGGGGGCATAGGGGTGCTGGCGGCCAAGAACTTCGGCAAGGTATCACAATTCATGCGGCGCGACCGTGGTAAAGATGTTCAGGCAAGGTAAGATAATCCCATGAAAAAGGCACTCATCACCGGCATCACCGGACAGGACGGATCGTATCTGGCAGAGTTTCTGCTGGAAAAGGGCTATGAGGTGCACGGCATCAAGCGCCGCGCCTCGCTGTTCAACACCGCGCGGATCGACCACATCTACCAGGACCCGCACTCCAACCATCAACGGCTCCGGCTGCATTACGGCGATCTCACCGACAGCTCCAACCTCACCCGCATCCTGAGCGAGGTGCAGCCCGACGAGGTCTATAACCTCGGGGCGCAAAGCCACGTGGCGGTGAGCTTCGAGTCGCCGGAATACACCGCCGACGTGGACGCCATCGGCACGCTGCGCCTGCTCGAGGCGATCCGCTTCCTCGGGATGGAAAAGACCGCGCGTTTCTATCAGGCCTCGACCTCCGAGCTTTACGGGCTTGTGCAAGAGACACCGCAGCGCGAGACGACGCCGTTTCATCCGCGCTCGCCCTACGCCGTGGCCAAGCTCTATGCCTATTGGATTTGCGTCAACTATCGCGAGGCTTACGGCATGTATGCCTGCAACGGCATCCTCTTCAACCACGAGAGCCCGCGCCGCGGCGAGACCTTCGTCACCCGCAAGATCACCCGCGGACTCGCAAATATCGCGCAGGGGCTGGAGAACTGTCTCTACATGGGCAATATCGACGCGCTGCGCGACTGGGGTCACGCGCATGACTACGTGCGGATGCAGTGGATGATGCTGCAACAGGATACGCCGGAGGATTTCGTGATCGCCACCGGCAAGCAATACTCAGTGCGCGAGTTCATCCGCTGGACGGCGGAGGAGCTGGGCATTTCGCTCAACTTCTCGGGCGAGGGGGTGGACGAGATCGCCACCGTCACGGACATCGCGGGTGACAAGGCCCCGGCGGTCAAGCCCGGCGACGTGATCCTGCGCATAGACCCGCGCTATTTCCGTCCCGCCGAGGTAGAGACGTTGCTGGGCGATCCTACAAAGGCCAGGGAAAGACTCGGCTGGGTGCCCGAGATCACGGCTCAGGAGATGTGCGCCGAAATGGTCGCCGAGGACCTGCGCACCGCGCGGCGGCATGCGCTGTTGCGCGAGCATGGCATGGCGATGCCGGT
>JADQCC010000176.1:3282-6073 GCA_016278295.1 Roseovarius sp.
GCGCGTCTACGTGGCGGGGCACAGGGGCATGGTGGGCGGCGCGATCCTGCGGCGGCTGGAGGCGCGGCGGGCGGCAGGCGAGGGTATCGAGCTTGTCACAGCCACCCATGCCGAGCTTGATCTGACCGATCAGGCGCAGGTCGCGGCGTTCATGGCCGATCAGCACCCCGACGTGGTGATCCTCGCCGCCGCAAAGGTGGGTGGTATCCATGCCAACAACACCTACCCCGCCGATTTCATCTACGAAAACCTGATGATCGAGTGCAACGTGATCCATCAGGCATACGCGGCAGGTGTGCGGCGGCTGTTGCAGCTTGGATCAAGCTGCATCTACCCGCGCGAGGCCCCGCAGCCGATGCGCGAGGACGCGCTGCTCACCGGCCCGCTGGAGCCCACCAACGAGCCCTATGCCATCGCCAAGATCGCGGGCATCAAGCTGTGCGAGAGCTACAACCGGCAGCATGGCACCGATTACCGCTCGGTCATGCCGACCAACCTTTACGGCCCCGGCGACAATTTCCACCCCGAGAATTCCCACGTCCTGCCCGCCCTCATCCGTCGCTTTCACGAGGCGGCGGAGGCGGGGCGCGAGGAGGTCACGATCTGGGGCACCGGGCGGCCACGGCGCGAATTCCTGCACGTGGATGACATGGCCGAGGCCTCGCTCTTCGTGCTGGACCTCGACAGGGACCGCTATGACGCCAACACGCAGCCGATGCTGAGCCACATCAACGTCGGCACCGGCGAGGATATCGCCATCCTCGACCTCGCGAAGATGGTGGCGCGTGTGACGGGCTTTGACGGGCGGATCACCACCGACCCGACAAAACCCGACGGCACCATGCGCAAGCTGATGGATGTGAGCCGGTTGGCGGATATGGGCTGGCGCGCAGGGATCGGGCTGGAACAGGGCGTCGCAGACACGTATCGGTGGTTTCTGGAAAACCTCGACAGGTTTCGCGGCTGAGACGCGGCAAGGAGAACGCAAGGATGACACAGGATATTCACCCGCTCTTGCTCTGCGGCGGATCGGGCACGCGGCTCTGGCCGCTGTCGCGCAAGAGCTATCCGAAGCAGTTCACCCGGCTCACCGGCGAGGAAAGCCTGTTTCAGGCCTCTGCGCGGCGTCTGTCGGGCCCCGGCTTTGCCGCACCCGCGATCGTCACCGGGTCGGATTACCGCTTTGTCGTGACCGAGCAGTTGGCCGCTGTCGAGATCGCCGCCGCCGCCACGCTGATCGAGCCTGAGGGACGCAACACCGCGCCCGCGATTCTGGCCGCGGCACTGGAGCTGCATGCGCGCGCGCCGGGCGCACTGATGCTGGTCGCTCCCTCGGATCATGTGATCCCCGACGCAGAGGCGTTTCGCGCCTCTGTCATGGCCGCGATCCCGTCGGCCGAGGCGGGACAGATCGTGACATTCGGTATCCGCCCCGACAGGGCAGAGACGGGCTATGGCTGGCTCGCACTGAGCGAGGCGCCGAAAGACGGCTTTGCCCCGGTGCCGCAGCCGCTCGAGGGCTTTGCCGAGAAACCCGACGCGGCGACCGCCGAGGCGCTGCTATCGGGCGGGATGCACCTGTGGAACGCGGGCATCTTCCTGTTTGCCACCGGCACGATCCTGTCGGCCTTCGAGAGCCATCAGCCCGCCATGCTCGCCGCCGTAACGCGCGCCTTCGGTGCGGCCGAGCGCGATCTGCATTTCCTGCGGCTCGCACCTGCGGCATGGTCGGAATGCGAAGACATCTCCGTGGATTACGCGGTGATGGAGAAGGCCAAGAACCTTACCGTTGTCCCCTTTGGGGGCGCGTGGTCGGACCTCGGCGGCTGGGATGCGGTGTGGCGCGAGAGCGGGCCGGACGCGGACGGCGTGGTGACCTCGGGCCCGGCCACCGCCATCGACTGCACCGATACGCTCTTGCGCGCGGAAGACGAACAACAGGTACTGGTAGGTATCGGCCTGAGCGACGTGATCGCCGTGGCCATGCCCGACGCGGTGCTGGTGGCGCACAAGAACCGCGCGCAGGACGTGAAACAGGCCGTCGCCGCGTTGAAGGCGCAAGGGGCCAAGCAGGCCGAGACGCTGCCGCGCGACTACCGCCCCTGGGGCTGGTTCGAGAGCCTCGCCGTGGGCGGGCGGTTCCAGGTCAAGCGCATCCATGTCAATCCCGGTGCGACGCTTAGCTTGCAAAGCCATCACCACCGGTCCGAGCACTGGATCGTCGTCGAGGGCACCGCCCGCGTGACCATCGACGACACGGTAACGCTCCTGAGCGAGAATCAGTCGGTCTATATCCCGCTGGGCGCGGTCCACCGCATGGAAAACCCCGGCAAGGTGCCGATGGTACTGATCGAGGTGCAGACCGGCACGTATCTGGGCGAGGACGACATCATCCGCTACGAGGATGTCTATGCCCGCGGGCAAGGGGCCAAGGGGTAATCCACGCATATTGCCGAAGAAAAGCACTGCTCGCTCCGGTTCGTCTGAAGAATTGAAGGCAGCGTTTGCGTAGGCGGGCGTTCGGGCGTGACAAGGCGGTGACCTGCCACGGGATTTTTCCTCCATTTGGAATTAGAGTCCGACCCAACAAAGGGACGGACAATGAAGCGAACGAGATACAGCGAAGAACAGATCATCGGCATTCTGACCGAGCATGAGGCCGGCGCGAAGTGCGCTGCCCTGTGCCGCTGAACTCGGGCGCGTGCTGCTTGCGTTTCGACATATCTGATCTCCTTCTCGTCGAAGATCAGCAGACTGCAAATCGTAGCTTATGTCAGTGTCCGAATTTCGG
>JADQCC010000293.1 GCA_016278295.1 Roseovarius sp.
TCTGAACGACGTCGACGTCAGGTTCTCGATGCGGTCCTCGACCCATTTCACAGGCTTGCCGGTAACGATCGAGGCCACCGCCGAACAAACATAACCTGGATAGACCCCAACCTTGTTACCAAAGCCACCGCCGATGTCGGGCGCGATGACATGAATCTTGTGCTCGGGGATCTTGGCGATTAGCGCCACCACGGTGCGCACGACATGTGGCGCCTGGAACGTGCCATAGATGGTCAATTCACCCTTGATCTTGTCGAAGGAGCAGAGGGACTGACAGGTCTCCAGCGGCGACGGATGCGTGCGGTGGTAGGAGATCATCTCCTTGATTGTCACGTCCGCTTTACGGAAGGCGGCGTCGGTCAAGTCCTTATCGCCGACCGTCCACTCGAAGATGTGGTTGTGATGTTTGCGCGGGCCGTGCGCCCCGGTGTTCTTGCCGGTCAGATCCTCGCGCAATACCGGCGCGCCGGGATCCATCGCCGTGAACGGGTCGATCTGCGGCTCCAGCTGTTCGTATTCCACCTCGACGGCGTTGATGCCGTCGTCGGCCGTATAGCGGTCGGTGGCGACGACGAAGGCGACCTCCTGGTTCTGGAACAGCACCTTGCCGTCGGCCAGCACCATCTGCACGTCGCCGGCCAGCGTCGGCATCCAGGCGAGGTTGACGGTCTTCAGGGTCTCGGCCGTGATGACAGCCAGCACGCCCGGTACCTTCAGCGCCTTCTCGGTGTTGATCGATTTCACCCGCGCATGGGCGTAGGGCGAGCGGACGAAGTCGCCGTGCAGCATGCCGGGCAGCTTCACATCATCGACGTATTGGCCCCGCCCTTGCGTGAAGCGGATGTCCTCGACTCGCTTCCTCTTGCAGCCCATGCCTTCCAGTTTTGCTTCGCGCTGTTCCCGCGTGGGAGTCATGTCGTTCATTCCGCTGCCTCCTGGAATTCCGTGCCGTTGATCTTGGCGGCCGCGTACTGGATCGCCCTGACAATGTTCTGGTAGCCGGTGCAGCGGCAGAGATTGCCGGCGATACCGAAGCGGATCTCCTCCTCGGTCGGGTCAGGGTTCTCCTGCAGCAGCCGGTGCGCGCGGGTGATCATGCCTGGCGTGCAGAAGCCGCATTGCAGCCCATGCATCTGCCGGAAGCCCTCCTGCAGCGCCGACAGGGTGCCGTCGGCATTGGCGATGCCCTCGATCGTGGTGATCTCGGAGCCGTCGGCCTGCACGGCGAACATCGTGCAGCTCTTCACTGACAATCCGTCGATGTCGACGGTGCAGGCGCCGCAATGCGTCGTCTCGCAACCGATATGGGTGCCGGTTAGCTGCAAATTCTCGCGGATGAAGTGGACGAGCAGGGTGCGCGGCTCGACAAGGCCGTCGACCTCTACGCCGTTCACCGTCATGCTCACCTGGGTCTTTTTTGCCTGGGTTGCCATCTGGATTTCCTCCTTAGGCCGCTCTGGCCGCGGCACGTTTCAGCGCTCGCTCGACCATGATGCCGCCGACATGTTTGCGGTATTCAACCGGACCTCGCCCGTCGCCTGCCGGCGACATGATCGTGATGGCGGCTTCCGCCGCCCGCTTCAGGGACGCGTCGTCCAGTACCGTACCGATCACGGCCCGCGCAGCGTCCTCGGCGAGTAGCGGCGTTTCGGACAGGTTGGTGAGACCGATCGAGCAGGTGGCCACCTTGCCGCCGCTCATGGTCAGCACGACGGCCGCAGCGGCGGTTGCATAGTCGCCGATCTTGCGCTTCAGTTTTTCATACGCGTAGCCATGGCCGGGAGGCTGCGCTGGCACGGAAACCGCGGTGAGGATTTCGCCCGGCTCCAGCGACGTGAAATAGGCGCCCTGATAGAAGTCGCCTGCAGCCTCCTCTCGCACGCCGTCTGGTCCTTCGAGGCGATAGGTTGCGCCCAGCGTCATCATCAGCGCCGGCATGTCGTTGCCGGGATCGCCATTCGCCACATTGCCACCGATCGTGCCGCGATAGCGCACCTGCGGGTCGGCGATAAGCAGTGCCGTCTCTCGCAGGATGGGCAGGGAGGATGCGATCACGTCGGAGGCAAGCAGTTCGTGCTGTGTGGTCATCGCGCCGATGACGATGTTGTCGCCTTCCTGGCGAATGCCTTTCAGTCCCTCGACGGCGTGAAGGTCGATCAGATGCTCGGGTGTCGCCAGCCGCAGCTTCATCATCGGGATGAGGCTGTGACCGCCCGCGAGCGGACGTGCTTCTTCGCCAAGGTCCGAGAGCAGCTTGATGGCGTCGGCCATCGAAGCCGGACGATGATAGGTAAAGTGTCCCGGTATCATGCTTCCTCCCTTCATCCTTGCGTCTTACAGGCACGGATGTTGGGTGGATGCTGTCGCGGTCATCCTATGTCAGGCAAGCAGATGGACGGCTAAGTCTCACCAATGCTGGGCTTTCGCACTAAACACCGGTATTCACGCACGAATTGTGACAGCAATCCTGACCTGTCGGCGATCATGCCGGATCGACGTTCCGACGGGTAAGGCCCAACCGGGCTCTGAGCTCCGCTGTTCTGGCACGGCTTACGGGAACCAGGTGCCGAACCGGCCCATCCAGTTCGACCACCGCTCCCTCGCCTTCCTTGCGGACGAAAGCGACATGCGAGATGGCAATGATGTGGCTGCGGTGAACCCGCATGAAGAAGGCCGGATCGAGATTCGCTTCCGCTTCCGAAATGGACCAGGGCGACATGCGTTCGCGGCTGCCATCATGGACCATCGAGTAGTGGGTATTGGCCGTCACGCTCCTGATATCCGCCATGTCGATGAAGTGTACTCCGTCGGCGCCTTCAAGGGGTATGCGTGGCGAAGGCACGGGCCGCCGGCGCAACGGGATTGTCGTATCGTGGTCAGAGGCGGCGTCTTCTACGGCGATCGCGGTGGCTGCGTCCTGCCCTGGAGTCGCGGGAATCGCTCCCGAAAGCGCCAGACCATCGTGCGGGCGCGATTCCGGAATCAGGAAAAGCAGGAAGCCGGCGGCGATCAGGAAGCACAACAGAGACACCACCAGTGCGAGTGCCTGTGGAGAGGCGACAAATCCGTCCGCGCCATGATGAGCCAGCTCCAGTGCCGGTTGAAAACGCATCCCGTACATTGCGGTGTAGTGCATGCCGGAGACAGCGATGCCGAAGGCAACAGCGCTCAACGCCAGTCGGGTTCCGACCTGCCGCGCCAGGAAGATGCGGAGCCCTCCATAGGCCGTTCCAACCGCGATCAGGGCTGCAAGCATGATCATGGAGTGCTGGTGCTCGATATGAAACGCGCCAGCCAATCCGTGTATTCCGACATAGTGCATCGAGACGATGCCCACGCCTAAAAGCAGCGCTGAGACAGTCACTCGTCCTTCGGAGGGCTCACCTATGCTGACGAAAAAAAGCGAAATGCCGACCACCAATGCGCAGATCAGGAACGATATGATTGTCGGAAGCACGAGGTAGGTGGTGTCATCGGGGATCGGCGCGGCAAGCATGCCGACGAAATGCATCGTCCATATGCCGATCGCCAGAAAGCCGGCGGCCCAGGCAAGAAGTTTGCGACGATTCACGCCCTGCGCGGTGCGAACTCGCGCGGCCAGACCGAAGCCAGTATATCCTCCCGCGATCGCGATCACCACCGAGAGCGCGACCAGGTAGGGGTTGTGCCCTACAAACATATCGGTACCGGCGCGCGAGACGTCCTCCCGGCCGCGCGCTCTCTCCCTGCCGGGTATTTTACATGTGGTTCGTGTGGATTGACAATGCGCAGCCTGAAGGCCCCGGCGATGCGCGCTGTCATAGCCAACGAAAGAAGAGATTTCCTCGCGGCGGCGCGCGCCCGAAGGAAGTTGTGATCTCGAGCGAACGCCATGTGCCACAACGTCGACGTACGAACCGCCGCGGATACGGCGGTAGTCGGTCCGGTCTTCCATCGCGACAGTCGCTTCGACGGCACCATGGGAAGAACCATTGTCTTCAATCGCGTGTCGGCCGCTGAGGCCGGGCAAGCTGCGGCAGGCGTTCTCGGCCGAACATCCATATCGCTCCGACAGCCGCGGGGCATTCTTCGAGGCTGGCGATTGTGACGGCGGCCTTCGCGGCCTCCTCCGAGCTTCGCATATATCCGTTGAGAACGATGACAGCCGGCAGGCCGGCATTGTGCGCTGCCTCGACGTCGATACCGCTGTCGCCGACCATCACGGCGTCGCCGGGCTCCACGCCGAGCCGGTCGAGGGCGCGCAGAAGCATGTCGGGCGCCGGCTTGGGATTCATCCCGGGACTGCCGCCGATCACCGCGCCGAGAAAGGGTGTCAGCGCGAAATGATCGAGAATGCGCTCGGTAGCGGCCTGCTGCTTGTTGGTCACGACGCCCATGCGAAAGCCTTTCGCGTGGAGCAACCGGATTGCCGCGCGCGCTCCCGGCATCGGCCTGGTGAACGTCGTGAGGTGACCGCTGTAAATATCGAGCATCGCGGCATAGCCCGCATCGAGCTCTTCGCCGACAAGCGGATGCCCGCAACTGTCGAAGGCGCGTTCGACAAGCATTTTGATGCCGTTGCCGATCATTCCCCGTACCCGCTCCAGGGAGAGTGACCCTAGCTCGTATTGTCGAAGCAGGATGTTGATCGACGCTCGCAGATCAGGCGCTGAATCAATCAGCGTGCCGTCGAGGTCGAACAGCACGGCGCGGGGGCGTTCCGGGACATTTCCGAGCGGACGGGCCGGCGTCATGCCCGCTCTTTCCATTTTATCGAGCAGCCTATCGAGCCGATCTGACCGTCCGGTCCATGCCCGCAATTGGCGATCTGGGCCATCGCTTGGTAGAGATCGCGACGAAGATCCGACGGACCTTCCTCCTTTCGCGAAGCGTCGAGCCGGCCGCGATACTGCAGGCTGAGCGAGGCGTTGAAACCGAAGAAGTCCGGCGTGCAGACGGCGTTGTAGGCGCGTGCAACAGACTGGTCCGCGTCGTGCAGATATGGGAAATCAAACTGCCGCTCCTGCGCGAAACGCACCATGTTCGCGAACGAATCGTCCGGATGGCTGGAGGCATCGTTCGGATTGATTGCGACGAAACCGATACCGTATTGCCTGAGGTCGCGGGCGTCGCGCACGACGCGGCCGATCACCGCCTTCACATAGGGACAGTGGTTGCAAATGAAGGCGACGACGAGCCCGCGCGGCCCGGCGTTGTCCAGGATGCGGTGCTTCCGTCGGTCTACGCCGATCAGGATGGCGTCCGCTGCGGGCCATCCGAAATCGCAAATAAGAGCTGTCGCCGACATATCCGGTCCCTTTGCCCGAAGGGTTATGCAATCTTCCGCACCGCCAAGTCGGCGGCGTCACGGATGGCAGCGATGTTCTTCGTGTAGACGTCCGGCGTGCCGCCTTTAAATACCGCCGAGCCAGCCACCAGCACGTTCGCGCCCGCAGCAGCGACCAGCGGTGCGGTCTCGGGCGTCACCCCGCCGTCGATCTCGATCTCGATCGGCCGGTCGCCGATCATCGACTTGACGCGCCGCACCTTTTCCACCACGGCGGGGATGAAGGCCTGACCGCCGAAGCCGGGGTTCACAGTCATCAGCAGCACCAGGTCGAGCCGGTCGAGCACATATTCGATTACGCTCTCCGGCGTCGATGGGTTGAGCGACACGCCGGCCCGTTTGCCGAGGTTCCTGATCGCTTGCAGCGACCGGTCGAGATGCGGTCCTGCCTCGGCATGGACGGTGATAATGTCGCACCCCGCATCGGCGAAGGCGGCGAGATAGGGATCGGCTGGCGAAATCATCAGGTGGCAGTCGAACACCTTGTCCGTGCGGCCGCGGATCGCCTTGATGACAGGCGGGCCGAAGGTGATGTTGGGCACGAAGTGGCCGTCCATCACGTCGAGGTGGATCCAGTCGGCGCCCGCTGCCACGACCGCCTCGACCTCTTCGCCCAGCCGCGAGAAATCCGCAGAAAGGACGGACGGCGCGATGATGGTTCGGGTCATGACCGCTCCGTGGCGCTGTCGGGCATGCCCGCCGTGAAAACGCGGCT
>JADQCC010000230.1 GCA_016278295.1 Roseovarius sp.
AGGAAAGCAGGTCCGCGCCCCACCGGGGGGCGCCATGAGCGCCGCGCCGCCCGCGACCGCGTCAGAACCAGCTCTGGACGCCGCGCGCGGCGCCGGAGATGTCGCGCCCGATGCCATCGACGGTGGCACACCCGGCCAGCCCGGCGATGAGGGCGAGGGCAATCAGTTTGCGCATGTGTCTGCCTGTGCTTGGTTGCTCTGCTCGTGTGACGGCGTTGATTTACTGCTTTCCGCTCTTCTTATCCCACCAGACCGTCGGCAGGAAATGAATCCCGTCGCCGTAGATCGGCAGGTTATCCACAGGATAGGTCAAATTCGCCTTGTGGGCAATACGGCCGACCGCATAGCGGTGGATGGGGATGACATAGCGTCCGGCCGTCAGCACCCGGTCGAGCGCCCGGGTGGCGGCGACAAAGCCCGCGCGGCCGGGCGCGGCGAGCATGGCGTCGATCATCGCCTCGGCCGCCTTTGAGCGCATGCCCATCAGGTTGCGGCTGCCCGGCTCGTCGGCATGCTCGGCCCCCCAGTAGAATCGCTGCTCGTTGCCGGGGCTCAGCGACAGCGACCTGCGCATCATCGTCAGGTCGAAATCGAACTGCGCGGCGCGCTCGGTATATTGCGCCTTGTCCACCGTCTCGATGGTGAGCGCGATGCCCAGCCGCGACAGCGCACGGGCGTAGATATCCATCATCGCGCCCGCCTGCGCGATCAGCCCGTCCTGTTGCAGCAGCACCATCAGCTCCAGCGGGCGGCCCGCGCCGTTCACCAGCCGCCCCTCGCGCACCTGCCAGCCCGCCTGTTCCAGCAGACGCATCGCCCGGCGCAGCCCGGCGCGGTTGCGCGCCGTGCCGTCGCTCACCGGCAGGTCGTAGCCGTCGAGCGCGCCGGGCGGCAGCGTGTCCTTGAACGGCAGAAGCAGTTGGCGCACCCGGCCCTCGGCGGGGCCGGGGCGCATGGCCAGTTCGGAGCCCGAGAAATACGAGGTGATGCGCGGCTGCCGCCCGCCGGTGAGCGTGTCGTTGATATATTCGAAATTGAACGCGGTGATGAGCGCCTCGCGCACGCGCCAGTCATCGAGCGGCGCGCGCCTTGTGTTCATCACGAAACCGGTCATCCCCGAGGGTTGCTCGTGGGGGATTTCCGACAGTTCGATCTCGCCGCGCTCAACGGCGGGAAAGTCATACTGATTGGCCCAGGCCTCGGCGTTGAACTCGCGCACATAGCTCAGAAGCCCCGCCTTGAACGCCTCCTTGAGTACGGTGTCGTCGCCGTAGAACTCGATCCTGATCTCGTCGAAATTATGCGTGCCGCGGCGAAAGGGCAGGTCGCGGCCCCAGTAATCGGGATTCCGCCGCAGCGACACGAAGCGGCCCTGCTCGTAATCGGCGACGACATAGGGCCCGCTGCCGATGGGGATGTCGTCGAGCCCGCCCTCGGCGATGTCGCGGCCCTCCCATTGTGCCTTTTTCAGGATCGGGCGCATCCCGGCCAGCAGCGCCAGCTCGCGGTCGGCCTCGCTGAAGGTGAGCCGCACCTTGCGCGGGCCCGTCGCCTCGATGGAGGCGACCTTGTCCCAGAAGCCGCGGTAACGGGGGTGTCCGCGTGTGCCCAGCGTCCTGAAGGACCAGATCACGTCCTCCACCGTCACCGGGGAGCCGTCGGAGAATCGGGCCGCCTCGCGGAGGGTGAATTCCACCCAGGAGCGGGCCGCGTCCGTCTCGACCGATTCGGCCAGCAGGCCGTACAGCGTGAACGGCTCGTCGTAGGAGCGACCCATGAGGGTCTCGTGGGTGAGGGTGGCAAGCTGCCACGGCGCGGTGCCGCGAAGGATGAAGGGGTTGAGCGAATCAAAACTGCCGACATTGCCGGTGACGATGCGCCCGCCCTTGGGCGCATTCGGGTTGGCATAGGGCAGGGACACAAAATCCGGTGGCAGGGCGGGGGTGCCATACATAGCTATGCCATGCGCGGGCGCGGCCGTTGTCGGCGGGGCCGCCAGCGCGACCACGAGCGCCGCCAGCGCGCCGCGCAATGTGGAGAAAAAATCCGGTGTCATTTTGGCGACAATTCCTGCTCTGCCTTGTTTTCTTGACGCCAAGCCTAAGACCGGATTCACGTCTTTTCAAACTTTTAGCTTGGACTGAACCGCAGGATTGCTTATAAAGGAGACACTGCTCGATAGGTTTCTTGCCTGTATGAAACCTGCCTCAATGACTAGACCCCGGCCTTGTGCCGGGGTTTTTTTTGTCCGCGTTCCGGCGGTTCCCGGCGATGTGACCGCAGAGCCCGCGTGCAATTCCGCGATGCAGCATCTATGCTGCGCGCGCAACGCTTATTGGGAGACAGAGCATGAGTGTGAAGGGCAGGACCGCCATCATCACCGGGTCGAATTCCGGCATCGGCCTCGGCATCGCCGAGGAAATGGCGCGCGCGGGCGCGAATGTTGTGCTGAACTCGTTCACCGATTCGGACGAGGATCACGCGCTGGCCCGCCGAATCGCCGAAGAGACCGGCGTGCAGGTGCGCTATATCAAGGCCGATATGTCGAAACCCGAGGAATGCCGCGCGCTGATCGAGCAGGCGGGGGCGTGCGATATCCTCGTCAACAACGCGGGCATTCAGCATGTCGCGCCGATCGACGAGTTTCCGCAGGACAAGTGGGACGCGATCATCGCGATCAACATGAACTCGGCCTTTCACACCACCGCTGCCGCGTTGCCACTGATGCGCAAGGCGGGCTGGGGCCGGATCGTCAACATCGCTTCTGCTCACGGGCTGCGCGCCTCGCCCTACAAGGCCGCCTATGTCACCGCCAAACACGGCGTCGTCGGCATGACAAAGACGGTCGGGCTCGAGACCGCGAAAGAGCCGATCACCTGCAACGCGGTCTGTCCCGGCTACGTGCTCACCCCGCTGGTGGAGGCGCAAATTCCCGATACGGCCAGGCAGTACGGCATTTCCGAGGATGCCGCGATCGAGCAGGTGATCCTCGCCAAGCAGCCGTCCAAGGATTTCGTCACGGTCGAGCAGCTTGCCGGGACCGTGCTCTATCTCTGCTCGGACGCGGCGGCGCAAGTCACCGGCACGACGATCAGCGTCGATGGCGGCTGGAGCGCGCAGTAACAACCAGGCATTGGCGCGGGCGCGCGGGCGGTCTATATCGGAGAGCATGTTTGGAGATCTGCTCAGCCGGCTTCTGGCCCCCGCCCCCGAGATGCTGCCCGACGCGGACGCACGGCTCGCGCTGTCGGCGCTGATGGTGCGCCTTGCGCGCGCCGATGGCCATTACGACGCCGATGAACGCGCGCGCATCACCCGCATCCTGTCGGGGCGCTACGGGCTCGACATGGCCGGGGCAGAGGCCCTGCGCATCGACGCCGAGGCGCTGGAGGCGGAGGCACCCGACACGGTCCGTTTCACCCGCGCGATCAAGGACGCGGTGCCGTTTGAGGCCCGCGCCGAGGTGATAGAGGCCCTGTGGCAGGTGGCGCTGGCCGACGGTGCGCGCGAGGCGCACGAGGATTCGCTTATCCGGCTGGTGACAAGCCTGCTGGGCCTGACCGACCAGGAAAGCGCCCGTGCCCGTCAGCGGATGACGCGCGGATGATCGCTAGCCTGCCGATGTATGACCGGCCCGAGACGGCGGCCGCCAATGACCGGCTGTGGCAGGCGGTGCGGGCGCGGCTGGGCGAGGGGCCGGAGGCGTTGACGCGGGATGGCGATCTCTGGGCGCAGTGGACACATCCCGATCTCGTGCTGTCGCAGACCTGCGGGCTGCCCTATCGCGCGTGCCTGCACGACAAGGTGGCGCTGGTGGGTACGCCTGTCTGCGACCTGCCGGATTGCCCGCCGGGGCAGTATTACAGCGTGTTTGTCGCGCGTCGCGACGATCCGCGCGACGATCCGCAGGACTATGCCCAGGCGGTGCTGGCCTTTAACGACGGGCTGTCGCAGTCGGGCTGGGCCGCGCCGCAGGCCTGGGCGGCGGCGCGGGGCTTCGGTTTTGACCGGGTGCGGCGCACGGGCGGTCACGCGCTGTCAGTCGAGGCGGTGGCCGGGGGCCGCGCGGATATCGCCGCGCTCGACGCGCTAAGCTGGAGGTTCATGGCGCGAACCGATAGGTTCGCGCGCGAGTTGCGGGTGATCGGGCGCACCGATCCCACCCCGGCGCTGCCCTGGATCACCGCCGCCACGCGCGACCCCGCCCCGGTCCGTGCCGCGCTCTCGGAGGCGCTGGCGGCCATGCCGCCGGAGGATCGCGACACGCTGGGGATTTCCGGGTTGGTCGAGGCCGCGCCCGATGCCTATCTCGCGCTGCCGATCCCGGCGCCGCCTGCTTCCGAATTGACCTGACCGGGCGTCAATCCGGCCGGCAAGCGCCCCATTTCGCCGCATTGCAAGTTGCATCGCGCAGAATTTTCGGCCCTATTGTCACGAAGACGTCGCAATGCCAGAGTCCGACAGGGGGACGCGCGTGACCGAAACGCCGGTGATCGAAATTCGCAACCTGCACAAGGCCTATGGCGCGCTTGAGGTCATCAAGGGCGTCGATATCACCGCCCCGAGGGGCCATGTCATCTCGCTCATCGGGTCGTCGGGATCGGGCAAGTCCACCATCCTGCGCTGTGCCAACCTGCTGGAAGACAGCCAGCAGGGCGACATCCTGTTCAATGGCGAGCCGGTCAAGTGGAAGGGCGAGGGGCTGGGGCGCCACCCCGCTGACGCCAAACAGGTTTTGCGCATCCGCACCAACCTGAGCATGGTGTTCCAGCAGTTCAATCTGTGGGCGCACATGACCATCCTGCAAAACGTGATGGAGGCGCCGGTGACGGTGCTGGGGCGCGACCGGGCGGAGGCGGAGCACGCGGCGCGCGGCTATCTCGACAAGGTGGGTATCGGCGACAAGTGCGATGTATACCCGGCGCAGCTGTCGGGCGGGCAACAGCAGCGCGCGGCGATCGCGCGGGCGCTGTGCATGGAGCCCGAGGCGCTTTTGTTCGACGAGCCCACCTCGGCGCTCGATCCCGAGCTGGAACAGGAGGTGATCCGCGTCATCAAGGACCTCGCCAACGAGGGGCGCACGATGATGCTCGTTACCCACGACATGAGCATGGCCCGCGACGTGAGCGATCACGTGGTGTTCTTGCACAAGGGCCTGATCGAGGAAGAAGGCGCGTCCGGCGAATTGTTCGGCGCACCGAAATCAGAGCGGTTGCGGGGCTTTCTCAGCTCCACCATGGCCGCTTGACCGCTACCAACAAGGAGGGAGACTCTCATGAAAAAACTACTGATTTCCACCGCCGCCGTGGCCATGATGGCCGGCATGGCGATGGCGCAGGACGTCGTTCGGCTGGGCACCGAGGGCGCCTATCCGCCGTGGAACTTCATCAACGATGCCGGCGAGGTCGATGGGTTCGAGCGCGAATTGGGCGACGAGCTGTGCAAGCGTGCCGAGCTCAACTGCGAGTGGGTGACGAACGACTGGGACAGCATCATTCCCAACCTCGTCTCGGGCAATTACGACGCCATCATCGCCGGCATGTCGATCACCGACGAGCGCGATCAGGTGATTGATTTCACCCAGAATTACACGCCACCGGACCCGTCCGCCTACCTGGCGATGTCCGAGGGCGTGGACCTCTCGGGCGGCGTGATCGCAGCGCAAACCGGCACGATCCAGGCGGGCTATGTGGCCGAATCGGGCGCGACGCTGCTGGAATTCGCCACACCCGAGGAAACCATCGCCGCCGTGCGCAACGGCGAGGCGGATGCGGTGCTGGCCGATAAATCCTACCTTGCGCCCATTGCCGAGGAAGACCCGGACCTGAAGTTCGTGGGGGACGACGTGCCGCTCGGTGGCGGCGTCGGCATGGGTGTGCGCGAATCCGACGGCGAGCTGCGCGAGACCTTTGACGCGGCGATCCAGTCGATGAAGGATGACGGCACGCTCAACACGATGATCGAGAAGTGGGAAGTGTCCTCCACCTTCGAGTGACCGCTTTCACCCCCGCGCGCCGTGCGGCGCG